>JAGGTW010000014.1 GCA_021163585.1 Desulfurococcales archaeon
CTACCTCACCCTCCCCAACCAGCACGACGCCTACCGCAACCACCCCGGCAACCACTACTCCCACAGCCACTACCCCAACTGCTACGACTCCAGTTGTAGAGAAAGTACTGGTCATAGGGTATACTAGACCTCCTGACACCCTAGATCCCCAGAAGTCAACGTGGGTTGACATTACGACAGACATAGTATTCGCCAGACTAGTGAATATTGATTCTGAAGGAAACATAATTCCGGGACTGGCGGAGTCTTGGGAGATCTCTGATGGTGGTAAGGTAATTACCTTCCACTTAAGGAAGGGCATAAAGGATGCCTTCGGCAATCCGATTACAGCTGAGGACGTCAAGTTCGACTTCGAGAGGTTCATAGCTCCGGAGACGGCTTCTCCATCAGCTCCTCTAGTAGTTGGGACACTTAAGGAGGTAAAGGTAATTGACGACTACACCGTGCAGTTCATCTTCGAAGAACCTTACGGTCCCATACTATCCATGCTCGCAACAATGCCCAGTGCGGGCATCTACAGTGAGGAGTACTTCAAGAAGGTTGGTGACGTAGAGTTCGGTACTAAGCCAGCTGCCACAGGCCCGTACTACGTTGTTGAGTGGGTCCGCGGCAGCCACATAGATTACGCTGTCAACCCCAACTACAAGCGTGACTACTACCCTGACTCAGTAATCGAGAATGAAGGACCGCCCTACATTAAGAAGTTAAGGTTCAGGATCATTACAGAACCCTTCACGCTCGTGTCAGAGTTCAAGGCTGGTAATGTTCACGTACTACTTGACGTACCGCCAGAGTACTATAAGGAACTCAAGAACGACCCTAAGGTCACCATGATACCGTTCCTGGAGTACGTCCTTCACTACGTAGGGTTCAACTGCCAGAGGTACCCGTTCAATGACACAAGGGTGAGGCAGGCGATAGCCTACGCTATTGACAGGAAGCCAATAATTGAGGCAGCCCTAGAGGGACTGGCAGTACCGATTTATGGACCTCTAGTACCGACAATGATAGGGTACTCAGAGAAGATAGAGGAGTACGCTAAGCAGAAGTACCAGTACAATCTAGAGAAGGCTAAGGAGCTCTTAGCTGAGGCGGGCTGGGTGGACAGGGATGGTGACGGGATCTTGGAGGATAAGAATGGTAATAAGTTCGAGTTCGAGCTCTGGATCTCAACCGGCGAGTTAGAGGCCCCGAAGGTAGCCCAGATAATTCAGTCACAGCTAGCTAAGATAGGTATTAAGGTCAAAATAAGGCAGGTTGAGGAGTCAGCATTTACTGACTTAGTGTCTAAGGGTAAGCACCAGGCCTACCTCTTCAGGTACGGCTTAATGGATGCTCAGATACTGTTCTACATGTTCCACTCTAAGAAGGGAGTTAAGAGGATGTTCTTCTACAGGTCAGACCTTGACGCAGCACTAGAGAAGATGGGTAGCACGATAGACCCTAAGGAGAGGCAGAAGTACATAGAGGAAGCCGAGAAGATCCTAATTGATGGCTGCCCGATGGTCCCGCTGTACGCCAGGAAGGTCTTCGTAGCGTACAGAAACGACATAGTTGAGGGAATTAAGGTTAACCCATATACGCAGTCACTGTACTTCAATGACGCTAAGCTGAAGGGGTAACCCCCTGAAGAGGTAGGTGGTAGATAATGAAGAAGTACATAATAAGAAAAATTTTTTCTTTTATTATATGCATACTTGCCGTAACTTTATTCAGTTTCTCCCTACTCCACCTCATTCCCGGAGACCCTGTAAGGTACATCCTAGGTGAGTTCGCAACTGAAGAACAGTACCAGAAGCTCAAACATCAGTTAGGGCTGGATAAACCCATACATGTACAGTTCATTGACTGGCTCGCAAACATAATATTGAGGGGAGACTTCGGTAAGTCACTAGTGAAGAACGTCCCTGTCAGTGAGTTGATAAGCGAGAGAATAGTCTACACACTTCAGCTCACAGGGACCGCATGGCTCATAGCGTTCGCTCTAGGTATACCGCTAGGGATCGCGGCAGCAATATACAAGCAGACAGCCGTGGACTACGCGGTCATGGGCCTCGCAGCCTTCCTAATGTCAATGCCGTACTTCTGGCTCGGCCTAGTGCTAATGCTGGTATTTGGCGTCATGCTCGAGATCCTCCCTATTTCAGGAATAGGTGATTGGAGGAACGTAATCCTGCCTTCGCTAACCCTAGGGCTCCCTCAGGTAGCTGTCATAGCTAGGCTCATGAGGGCCAACATGCTTGACGTGCTGGATAAGGACTACGTAATGACCGCTAAGGCTAAGGGACTGCCGAACACGCTCGTAGTATTTAAGCACGCGCTAAGAAACGCCCTCATACCGATCGTTACATACATGTTCCTTCAGATCCCGTGGCTCTTCGGTGGAGCCGTAGTTACGGAGACCGTCTTCGCCTGGCCGGGGATGGGAAGATTACTCATAATATCGATCCTGCAGAGAGACTACCCAACAGTTCAGGCACTAGTCTTTCTGATAGGAACATTAACAGTAATAGCTAACTTCGCCGCTGACTTAGTATATGCCTTCATAGACCCCAGAGTCAGAGTGACGGGTGAGGGGGCGTGACGGAGGAGAAGCGTAGAACTGTCGGAGTTAGCATGTGGAAGTTGACCTGGAGGAGATTTAGGAAGAATAAGTTAGCAATGACTGGCTTAGTCATGCTGCTCATTATTGTCGCTATCTCCGCTCTCGCACCGCTAATAGCCCCATACTCACCCATAGAGCAGCATCTTGAGGACAGGCTGCAGCCACCGTCACCTAAGTACTTATTCGGAACTGACGAGCTAGGCAGAGACATCCTCTCTAGGGTGCTCTATGGCTCCAGGATAGCGCTCAGGGTTGGTGTCTTAGTAGCCCTGATATCGGCGGCTATAGGCGTTACCCTAGGACTGATCTCAGGCTACTACGGCGGGATAATTGATGAGGTGATAATGAGGATCGTGGATATTGTGTGGTCCTTTCCCTCACTGATCCTGGCTCTCGCCATAGTCTCTATACTGGGCCCCGGACTGATCAATGCTATGGTAGCTATAGCGCTAACCATGTGGGCCAGCTACGCGAGGATAGTGAGGGGTGAGACCCTCTCTGTGAGGGAGGAGCTCTACATCGAGGCAGCCAGAGCTATAGGTGAGAGCGACATCAGAATACTTTTCTCGTATATCCTACCTAACGTTATGTCATCAATCCTAGTGTTGATAACATACAACATACCCTCAGCAATAATCATTGCTGCATCACTGAGCTTCCTAGGCTTAGGGGCTCAGCCACCGACACCTGACTGGGGACTCATGCTCTCAACAGCTAGGACATACTTGACCATAGCGCCTTGGTACTCAATATTCCCAGGTGTCGCCATAATGATTACCGTGCTCTCCTTCAACTTCATAGGTGACGGTCTTAGGGACGCAATACAGCCTGAGAGGGTGAGCTGAGATGAGGAACGGGACGCTCCTCAAGATCGAGGACCTTTACGTCAACTTCAAGACAGATGAGGGTATTGCTAAGGTAATTGACGGCGTCTCACTGGACATCAAGTACGGTGAGGTACTAGCACTCATGGGTGAGACAGGTTGCGGCAAGTCAACCGTAGCTAAGTCCATTCTCAGACTCCTACCGAAGAACGCTGAGGTCAGAGGTAAGATCTTGTTTAAGGGGACTAACATACTCGACCTCCCGGAGTCTGAGCTGAGGAAGATCAGGGGTAAGGAGATAGGCATGATCTTCCAGGACCCGCTGACGGCCTTGAACCCGGTGTTCATTGTAGGCAACCAGATCAGTGAAATGTTCAAGATACATAAGTTAAGGATTAAGAGAACCATACTGGACGAAGTCATTGAACTACTAAAGAACGTTAGGATACCTGACCCGCAGAGAAGGTACTACTCCTACCCCTTCGAGCTGAGCGGTGGTATGAGGCAGAGGGCAATGATCGCCATGATGCTTGCCGGTAGGCCCTCACTACTCATAGCTGACGAGCCGACGAGCGCTCTAGACGTAACTATTCAGGCACAGATACTTAAGCTGATCATGGACTTAAGGAATGACTACAACATGTCAATACTTCTCATAACGCATGACCCAGGAGTAGTTGCTGAAATGGCTGACAGAATAGCGATAATGTACGCTGGGCAGATCGCTGAGATAGGTCCTGTCAGGGACATTTTCCTGAATCCCCAGCATCCATACACGAAGGGTCTCTTAAGGGCTCTGCCACTAGGTCATAAAGAGGAGAGAGAGCTAGAGAATATTCCAGGAAGGGTTCCGAACCTCATTGAGCCGCCTCCTGGCTGTAGGTTTCATCCTAGGTGTCCTCACGCAATAGAGAAATGCAAGAAAGAGAAGCCCAAGCCTGTTGTAGTTTCTAATGAGCACTTCGTCTTCTGTCACTTACTTAGGGGTGGGTGATTTTGGTTAGGAGCGACTTAGTAGTTGTTGAAGACTTAAAGAAGTACTTCCCAATTAGAACCGGGTTGTTTAAGGCTAAGGGTTCCTTTGTCCACGCTGTCGACGGCGTGTCCTTAATAATAAAGAGGGGGGAGACCTTCGGCCTAGCCGGTGAGAGCGGCTGCGGTAAGAGCACGTTCGCCAGACTGCTCCTAAGGCTGATAGAGCCTACCGGAGGGAAGGTATTGTTTGATGAAGTAGACATATTCTCACTGAGCAAGAGAGAGTTGAAGAAAATCAGGAGGCGTATGGGCATTGTATTCCAGGACCCTAAGTCATCCCTCAATCCGAGAATGACTATATATAACATCCTGAAGAGACCCCTAGAGATACATGGCCTCGGCAGCAGTAAGGAGGAGAAGCTGAACATGGTACTAGAAATTCTGGAGAAGGTCGGTCTAGGTGAGGAACACCTGAATAGGTACCCGCACGAACTCAGCGGTGGTCAGCAGCAGAGGGTCAGTATTGCTAGAGCTATAATAACCAAGCCGGACTTCGTGGCCCTCGACGAGCCGACCTCAGCCCTAGACATCTCAGTTCAGGCACAGATCTTGAACCTCCTCGTCAAGCTGCAGAGGGAGTTCAAACTGACCTACCTCTTCATAACTCACAACCTGATGGTCATGCAGTACGTCAGTGATAGAGTGGGGATCATGTACTTAGGTAAGGTCGTTGAAGTTCTGAACACTAGGGAGGAGCTGAACATGGGTAGGGTCTACCATCCCTACACGGCATTCCTAATGCTCTCGACACCAGCAGTAGACATTAGGGAGAGGGGCAGGAACAAGATCATAGTGCCTGGCGAGGTTCCAAGCCCCATTAACCCGCCCTCAGGCTGCAGGTTCCACCCGAGGTGCCCGTTCGCTAAGGAAGAGTGCAGGAGGAAGGAACCGCCAGTAACGGAGATCAGGAAGGGGCACTACGTAGCCTGCCACTTCCCGTCAGTTACGGAAGAGAAACTCACACCTTATGTCGAGGAGAGAATGGAAAGTATCAGGAAGCTGTGGAGGGGTGAGTCATGAGTTCGGAACTCATTGAAAGGTTGGAACGTGAGTTAGTTGAGTTAGTTAGGTCATTCCCTGCTAAGGTAGGTGTGGGCTTCAAGGATCTTAAGACTGGTGCAGAGTACTACATAAACGGCAGGGAAAGATTCCTGACTGCCAGCGTCTTCAAAGTCTTCGTTCTGGTAGAGCTCTACAACCAGGTCATTAAGGGGGAGTTGGACCTTGGAAGAAGGTACAGGATCTCAGAGGGCGTTAAGGTGCTCGGGTCAGGAATTCTTAAGGAGCTGGATGAAGGACTGCAGCCAACGCTGAGGGACCTGGCTAAGCTCATGATGGTTCTAAGTGATAACACAGCTACAGACATAATCATGGAGTTGCTGGGGAGGGAGAGGATTAGTAGGACCGTGAGGGAGGTACTGGGCTTGAGGGAGACGAGAGTCTGCTTAACTACAAGAGAAATACTGCTGGACATAGCTGGGGCTGATGACTGGGAGACAGCTAAGAAGAACTTCGAGGAAATGAAGATCAATAAGGGCGGTAGGTGGGAGACGGACTTCGAGCACAATGACGTAACAACACCTGAGGAAATGGTGAGGACTCTGGAGCTCCTTTATAGAGGTGAAGTACTCACACCTGAGGCATGCCGTGAGATACTGGAGATCATGAAGGCCTGCCAGACAGGTGAGGCGAGGATCAAGCGGTACCTGCCACATGGCGTTAAGGTAGCTCACAAAACAGGGACAATGCCCGGTGTGGTTAATGACGCTGGAGTAGTGTTCACGGATAAAGGCGACTATGTCCTTGTGGTATTCATAAACGGTCTCAACTATGAGAAGCTCCAGTTTGTCCCTCTGGGAGAGGAGCTTATAGCTCAGATATCTAAGAAAGTATATGACGTGTATACGGGGACTGACCTGACATAAACTCGAACTTATTTAATCCTCAATCTAACATACGCTGGGGGGTTCCAGGTGGGGCTGAAGAACAAGTTTAGGAGGAGCTTGCTTGAGGTCGAGCTGAAGAGCTACGTTAAGGAGGAGGTGCCTGAGGGTGAGCTGGTTGACTGTTACTTAGGCACGAATCCCTATGGTTTCCCTAAGGAAGTCCTGGAGGGGGCGAGCCTCGGCGACTTCGACATTTCCAAGATGCCGACACCATGGCATGTTGCGCTGAGGGAGAAGATCGCTGAGTACTGGGGCGGCCTCTTCAGTAAGGACGACGTATTCGTGGGTGCTGGGTCGATGGGGTGCTTGGAGGACATCAATAAGTTCGCGATATCTGAAGGGAGCAGGGTTTTGGGGTACTCACCGCAGTTTTCAGAGTACATTACTCAGGTCAGGGTTCTGGGCGGGGTCTACGAGTACGTGCTACTTAGGAAGGAGAGGAGGTTTGAGTTCGTTCCTGAAGAGCTGATCAGCAGGGTACGTGATGACACAACATTAGTCTACATAGATAATCCCAATAATCCCACAGGACAGGTGATCCCGCTCGACGTCATAGAGGATATTGTCAAGAAAGCTCTCAAGCACGACGTCTTAGTCATTGTTGATGAAGCATACGGGGACTTCATGGAGCCGTCGAATTCGGCGCTCCACCTTGACTACCCGAACCTAATAGTTGTGAGGTCCTTCTCGAAAGGGTTCGGGCTGGCTAACCTCAGAGTAGGGTACTCGGTGGTCAGGGGTAAGGATATTAAG
>JAGGTW010000091.1 GCA_021163585.1 Desulfurococcales archaeon
CCTCACGCAGTAAGCCCACATCGAGAAGAGGCCTTAAGTATATGCTGATGAAGTCCCTCAACTGAGGGTATGGAGGTGCATCGATACCTATGGCTGCTAGGTCACTTATGACGCGCTCAACATTCTCTGGTGAGTGCTCGAGCGGGAAGCTCCCGACATGACTAGTTCTGATGCTCATCTCAGCTCCTCAAGTATCTATGCCTGAAGGTACTTTAAGTCAACTTGGGCTCAATCAATAATGTACCCTGCATTATAGGGTGCAGGCACGGCTCAAGTACTAGGCAGTATTTTAATATTAGGCACCCCCATAATTAGTAGTTGCGGCGGGTGTTAGTTATTGGGCGACCCGCTGAAGAAGATACGGGATTGCCTCATAGACCTTGATGAGGATTGCGTAGTGAGGTTTGTTAAGGAGGCCCTTAGTAGCAGGTTGAGTGCTACCGAGATAGTGCTGGGGCCTATGAGTGCGGCTATGGAGGAAATAGGTAGGCTCTATGAGGAAGGCGAGTACTTTATTGCTGAACTCATTGAGGCAGCGGACATATTTAAGAAGGTCATGGGCTTACTGAGGGAGAGGCTGCGTGAAGAGGCTTCTCAACTGAGGGGCAAGCGCAGGTGCTTGAAGGTCGTCATAGGTACTGTTAAGGGTGACATACATGACATAGGTAAGACATTGGTTGCTGTTATGCTGCAGGCAGCAGGCCATGAGGTCATAGATCTCGGAGTTGACGTAGATGCAGGTAAGTTTATTGATGCCGTAGTTAAGTACGGTGCAGAGGTACTGGGGATGAGTGCCCTGCTGACGTCCACAGCTAAGTACATGAAGGAAGTGCTGAACGAGCTTGAGAAGAGAGGGCTTAGAAGTAAGGTATTCGTCATAATCGGCGGTGCAGCAACAACACCTGAGTTCGCTGAAGAAATCGGTGCTGACGCCTGGGCTAAGAACGCTGTGGAGGCTGTGAAAATACTTAACGAGCTTGCTGAAGGGAGGCGTGATTCGTGGACAGGAAGAAAGTAAGCATAGTTATTGAGGGGTTCGGAACCGTAAGAGCTGATTACGGGTGTAATTTAGGTGAGGTACTCGCATCTAAAGGACTTGTCTCCCTACCCTGCGGTGGCCGGGGTCTCTGCGGGCAGTGCATTGTGCATGTTGAGGGGAGGGTCTCACCTAGGACAGGTAACGAGGTTGCTAGGGGGCTTAAGGATAATTACAGGCTCGCCTGCCAGGTGAGGGTCTATGGTGATGTAACCGTCAGGTTAGTCAGGAGGGAGATCATCAAAGTCCCTAAGCACTCCTATGACTTACCACTTAAGTCAGTAAACCCCATATATGAGGTGGTCGACTTAAGCTCACTTACACCAAGCAGTAAGAGGGTTGTAGTGGCTAATACATTGTCCAGCACTTCAGGGAGGGCACTCCTCCTCAACGACTTCATGGTCTGCTCGATTCGTGAGGACTTAAGAAACGTCCTGCTGGTTGACTTAGGAACTACAAAGATCATGTATCAAGTGAGGGGCGGTAAGGGTGAGTTACTCGGTGATGGTGTAGTATTAAATCCGCTTCACCCGTACGGCGCCGACATAATAACTAGGGCTGCGAAGGCTGTTGAGGACCCCCGTACGTACGGAGATATGAGAGGCAGGCTAAACAGTGCCGTAAGCTCAATAATTAGTAGGGAGAAGGCATTACTTACTGTAGTTGCTGGAAACAGCGTGATGGAATTAATGTTTATGGGACTGCCTGTGAGGTCTCTGACTGAGAAACCCTTCCAGCCCGTAAGTAGGGGTCCGTTCATCTACTTCATGCCTGAAATAGGCTGCCCCGTCCTCCTGCCACCACTACTCGCTGGCTTCGTCGGCGGGGACGCGTTCTCAAACCTACTTGCTGCTGAGTATGTCGGGCTGCAGAAGCCCTACTTGATCGTGGACCTAGGAACTAATACGGAGGTGCTTCTAGCAGCTGAGGACGGGTACTACGTAGGGAGTGCTCCAGCAGGCCCTGCTTTTGAGGGACACATAACTAGTGGCTCTAGCTATGCGTTAGGTGGTATCGAGGAGGTCAGGGTGAGCGGGTTCAGAGAGGATGGGGTGCCGGAGTTTGCGTTGGTGGGTGAGCCTACAGGGCTTCTGGGGTCGGGGGTAATTAGCCTGGTGGCTGAGTTAGTACGTCACGGACTAGTGAGCAGGAGAGGCAGGATTATTAAGGGTTATGAGTTGGTTAACGGCCTCAAATCATTCACCGTAGCTGAGGGGCCGGGAGGGGTCAGGATCGCGTTTACGTACCGTGACTTGAGGGAGTTTCAGAAGGCTATGGCTGCAGTGAAGGCTGGCTGGAGGGCGGTGCTCGCCAGAGGAAATGTTGATGTAGGGGACTTAAGGTATGTGGTTGTCTGCGGGACTTTCGGGTCAAGGATCAGTCCTGAGGATGCTGTGTTGTTGGGACTGATCCCTCCCGTTGACCTAGGCAAGATCGTAGTTGCAGGCAACTTAGTTCTGTCTGGTCTTAAGGTGTATGTATTCGATAAGTATTCTCATGAGTTAGCTGACGAGATATTAGCTAATTTAGTTCATGTCGACCTAGTCAGGTCGGAGAAATTCATGGAGCTGTGGGTTAAGTCATTGGAGTTCGATAATGCGCCAGAGTCTTAAGGCATGGAGCTATGAATGGAAACTGTGTGGGCGGTGTGAAATACTTAAAGGTTACAGCCTGCTAAGTAAGTAGTGGGTCCTTAAGTTATGATTACTTCCCTGGCTCGACAGCATCCTCAGGCTTCTCAGCGATTAAAGTACTTGATCCCCTACATCTTGATTGAGGTCTCCACCAAACGACCTTGCCCCTCGATGGTGTTTGACCGTGCTGATTGAGTGGCTGAGCGGGTTAGGGATTCTTCAGCGGGTCTTCATTATAGGTCTCATACCTTTCGCACTTACTGCTGTAGGTAGTGTGCCTATTCTCTCAGGTTTCGCCCTGAGTAGAAGGTTCTCAGCAGGAGGTCTCGGCTTTTCTGCTGGGGTAATGCTTGTTGCATCATTTACCAGCCTGCTTATTCCAGCACTTGAATCGGCAAGCGTTCTCATAGTAATAGCGGGGTTCATAGCTGGTGTTGCCCTGATCAAAGTTCTCGATGTCATCGTGCCGCACCTACACATAGTCAAGGGGTATGAGGGGCCCTCAGTACTTAAGAAGAAAGTAGCTAAAGCATGGCTCATAGCTCTGGCAATGATCGTCCACAACATCCCAGAGGGAATGGCCGTGGGTGCTGTAGCTACTTATGGTGTTAGGGACGGGCTCGTCCTAGCGCTAGCCATAGGTATTCAGGACATTCCTGAAGGACTTGCCGTAGCCGTACCCATAGCTGTCGCTGAGGGCAGCAGAGGTAAGGGCTTCGCCATAGGGGTACTGAGTGGCTTATCTGAAGCTCTCGCAGCACTCATACCAGTAGTAATTATTCAGCTTACCCACACGGCCCTCCCCCTACTCATGTCCTTAGCGGCTGGCGCCATGGTGTACGTAGTAATTCATGAAATAATTCCTGATGTCATGAAGGAAGGCGAGGGTGAAGTACCTACTGCTGGTTTCCTCCTCGGCTTCGTGCTCATGCTCGCACTGGACATGCTCTTTGCTTAGTCACCAGCGCCTCATGATGACGGCGTGCAATGCTATAGATGTAGCCAGAAGCAACATACCCACCCAGAAGTAGGGCCTCCTAAATATGATGTAGCCCTTTGCAGCCTGAACCGTTAGAGTAATTGGTCTGTCAGCTTTATTAATTAGCTTGAATTCATACATGCCGCTTTTCAGTACCTCTGTGTAGATGTACTTAGGGAGGTCTGTGTGATTTACCGTAAATCTAATAGTGCTTCCCCAAGGCCTGGTTATGACGGCTTCTAAATACCCGTATGAAGGCTCTACGTTAATTACGTTAAGCCCAACAATAATCTCAGAGCCCTCGGTCAAGAATATTGTGTTGTAGTGGGGCTCACCATACCTCAGGTCTGCCCATAGGTTCTTCCCAACTATAACAGCGAACGCACCACTTGCTACGGCACTGCGGATGGATTTCTCGTACTCTCTCCCCACGTACTTTACTACCTCCTCAACACTTGTTTGATTAATGTTCGTCCAGAAGTACTTGAAGTCCCACGTACTGTCTGCACCGACCACGACGTGATACGTCCCACTGACTTGATTAAGCCTTAAGCTAGTCACTGAAGCCACCATTAAAGCAATACCTAAGGACAGTACTATGAGGGCAACAGCTAATGCTAAGAGCTTCCTAACGCGGTCTTCGGTCGCCATCATTTTAAAACGTACTTCAGTATTTATTTAACTTTATTAATTTTTACGGTGTATGAGGTAAGTCGTACGTTGAGGGCCAGTCTCTACCTAATACATTATCTCTGATGTAAGTTTTATCTCTTAGAACTTGCTATATTACTCCGGTGCCGCCTCGTGGAGCTGCCTGAGGTAGTTAAGGTACTTGACCTACTCATCAAGACCCCGACATACTCTGTTATAGGTTATACTCATGGGAGACTGGTCTACTTGTCTAATGCTGGTGGCGTAACTAGTCTGTGGTCCCTAGACCCTGCAAGGGGTGAGCCCCTTCGACTTACTAAGGAACCTGTGCACTCAGTTGCCTATACGAGTACGCGGTCTAAGTACGTGATCTACACTAAAGATGTTTCGAAAGGTAGGGAGCTTCAGAAACTGTTTGCTGTGGGTGTTGACGGTGGTGAGGAGAGGGTTTATGCCGACACACCGCCCATGAGGTTCTTCGGTCTCGCGTGGGACGGTGAGAAGCTGGTGTTCTCGGCTGCTACTGCCTCAGGTATATCTCTCTACCTAGCTAGGGAGGGGTTGTGTGAGAAGCTCATGGATTTAGACGCAGTTATGTACCCGACGAGTACTGAGGGGGATATTGTGGTTGGTGCGGGAACCCTCAGGAAGAACCCCAGGAGCACGGAGTTATTCATCTATAACATCTCAACTGGTGAACTGAGGGTCTACACCCCTAGGGAGGGATCAGCAAATAAGAACCCTGCTGTTAGGGACTGCAAGATTTTGTTTGAGTCTAACTTCGAGGGCTCCAGTAAGCTCTACATCTACGACTTAAATAGTGACTTCCTGACTGAAGTGAGGTTCAGGTACCGTGACTACCACACCTACAGCCCGGTGGAGCACCTGATCTTCGGGTGGGTGGATGATGGCAGGGTCTGGGCAGTAGGTAAGAAGAATGGCAGGACGAAGGGCTTTATTGAGGGGAGGGAGGTGCCGTCACCTACTGGCACTGTAGGGTACTTAGCTGTGAGTGGTGATAGAGTGTACTACTCGGCCAGCTCCCTCACAACACCGCCTAAGGTCTATGAGGCGGACTTGAAGAGCATGACTTACAGGGTGCTCATTGACAACCTCCTTCCTGAGGAGCTGGATGGGAGGTTAGGTAGGGCTTACTTTACCACGTACCAGTCCTCAGACGGCCTGGAAGTGTCTGCATTCGTGGTTGAGTCGGGCGTAGTTAGGAAGCCGGGTCCTACCATAGTTTATGTTCACGGAGGTCCTTGGAGCGAGGTCTATGACCAGTGGTCAGTCATGATCGCCGGGCTATGTGCTGCAGGATATCATGTTGTAGCACCTAACTTCAGGGGCTCCACAGGCTATGGTGAGAAGTACAGGCTACTAAACGTAGGTGATGTAGGGGGCGGGGACTTGGAGGATGTTGCGGCAGCGGGTGAGTGGGCTAGAAGTAGTGGGCTGGCGTCTAAGGTGGCTGTCATGGGGTATAGCTACGGGGGCTACATGACTTACTTAGCCTTGGGAAGGAAGCCAGATCTCTGGGTTGCTGGTGTTGCTGGTGCAGGGATAGTTGACTGGAATGAACTCTACGAGTTAAGTGACGCTCTCTTCAGGAAGTTCATAGAAGAGTTGTTTGATGGGCTGAACCGAGAGCTGATGAGGGAGAGGTCCCCAATAGAGTACGTGGACGGTGTGAAGGCCCCGCTATGTATTGTGCACCCGCAGAATGACTCTCGAACACTGCTGAAGCCCGTGCTGAGGTACATTGAGAAGCTACTTGAGAATAAGGCTACTTTCGAATTACACGTAATACCTGACATGGGGCATGTAATGAGGTCTATTGATGACGTCTTCAGGGTGCTACTACCTGCTGTAGTATTCCTGAATAAGTACGTTAGGGAAGTGAGCTGACACGGTAAGAAGCTTGAGTTATGAGGGAATCGTTGATTCAGGTACCTTAATTTACTTCATAGTATAGATGGTACTTGGGTCTGTTAGCAAAACTACTTTGACAGGTGACCAAGTGGTGTCCACAGCTGGCTTAAGTAGGGTGCCTGAGCCTTATAGGGGCTTGATCAAGGACCTCCTTGACGCAATTAAGAAGGTCTTAGGTGACTCACTAATATCTGTGGTGGTTTACGGTAGTGTAGCTAGGGGTGAGGCACGTGCAGACAGTGACATAGATATACTGGTGATCGCCGAGAACCTGCCTGCATCGAGAGTCGGGAGGGTAAAGTTATTTGAGATAGCTGAGGATATGGTGGAGCACCATGTAGCTGGGCTCTACGACAGGGGTGTCTACGTCTGCTTCTCACCTATAATACTAACTCCTGATGAAGTGAAAAGAGTACCTCCAATACTACTTGACATGATCGAGGACGCTATTGTTGTTTATGA
>JAGGTW010000060.1 GCA_021163585.1 Desulfurococcales archaeon
CTATCCACAGTCGTGCTGGTAGCGGCTGGGAGCTACGCGATTAATGACTACTTCGACGTCGAAGTTGACAAGGTAAACAAGCCGTACAGGCCCATACCCTCTGGTGTTGTAGGAAGAAATGAGGCACTAGTGCTCTCTATTATTTTAATAGTAGCTGGTGTCTCCATTGCTGCTTTCTCTGGTCCTGCTTCACTTACTTTCGCATCATTAAATGCTGTCTTACTCATTCTGTATTCATACAGAATTAAGGAGTTAGGTGTCCCAGGAAATATCGTCATAGGTTTTGAGGGTGCTGCATCCATAATTTACGGTGGACTAGCCTTAGCCGAGCACGCGGGCGTTTTAAACAGGGTTACATCCACATATATACCTGCACTTTACGCTTTTTTATTACTGCTGTCACGGGAGGTTGTTAAAACCATTGAAGACTACATAGCAGATGCTGTAAGAAATGTTAGGTCACTTCCTAGAATTATAGGACCGATTAAATCTGCTTTTACAGCTGTTGCACTCCTAGCCCTAGTGATTGTGTTATCACCGCTACCCTACGTACTTGCAGGATATGGAACAATATACCTCTCTCTAACCGCCGTAACTGACTGTGTAATAGTGTACTCTATGCTGAAGCTTATTAGCAGGGAGTTCCGTAGTAAGCCCGAGATCGTTGCAGGTAGGGTAAGGGCTTACTTGAAGATAGCAATATTTATAGGTTCTCTGGCATTTCTTACGGACCTGTTGGTCAGGTTCTTTGCTACGATTCACTTCTTAACTTAATAGTCATTACCTCCTGATCCAGTAGACCAGTATAAATTACTCTGACGATTGCTTGTTTCTGCTTAACTGGTATATTGTATTCCTTAGCGACCTCTTCACCTGGTTTTAGAGCGTTGATCACATCTCTAAAGAATATCTCGCCAGCTGAAAGGCATGCTATGACAACGTTCCTGGCTATCACATCACCTGAGTTCCTCAGCCTTATAGCTAGTTTGCCTTCACTTAGGCTCGCCTCCTCAACACTTACTTTAGGTCCATTAACTAGTAATTTATACACTAATACGTTGTGAATCCTCACGTCTCTTGGATAGTAGGTTAATGAAGTGTCTCTATGTAACAGGGTGACGTTGTTTTTGCTTCCTAAGCGAACGTTCTTAATACTTACCTCCTCTACACCCACGATCCCGTCAATGGTATGCACTTTCTTACCATTAATTGCTACATCCACTACTGCCTTCCTTGATGGCATACTTAACGTTATCAGTGCTTTACCTGCACCATCCCTACTGCTCATAGGTGCTTCAATACTCACACTCTCTGATGGCTTCAAACCCACCTGCCCGGCCTTAAATATTACCTCAGTTCTAGCGTTCTCCAAGGGGGCGATCCCGAATATGGTTACTGACTCAATACTTACTGCCTCGGAGGACTCGCACTTAACAGATAGTGTATAGCGCCCCACCTCAGATAGCAGCTGACTTACATCGAAAACCTGCATCGCATACACGCCCTCTTCCCACTCCTCAAGTAATTGAGGTTTGAATTCTCTTACTAAAGTAACTCCATTAAGCATCACCTTCCACAGTATGTTCTTTGGCACTGACTTACACAGTATCGACAGTACTAAGAAGGCAGTACTGAGGCTGTTATCTATGGAGAAGACCGTGTAGCCAGACCTGGGGTTGCCGTACCCGCCCAGTACTAGTGGATTAGAGATTGTTGTGTAGTGGATTAGTCCCTGAACTTCATCGTTTAAGTACTCGATGAGGTTGCCCCTAGGCATAGCGTCACCTGTTAGCTAATGATTTACACTCCTTAAAATAAATTTGGTGAGTTTTAAAGTGCGCTTAAGATGCGGAGTACTTAATCTTACTTACTGCTGCCCTAGAGCCCGTTTATCCCTAGGGCCCCACTCGCACCCTAGTATTGAGCTAAAACCTACTTAATACCTGCCTATGTCCTTAGGTGCTAATCTCATGAGCGCCTTAAGCGCTAGTAGCCTTTCTTTACTGCCTAGTTCTGCTGATTTAATTATTTCTTGTAGTTCATGAATTACTCTTTCAGCAATTTCCCTCTTAACGGGGTAGGGTATTCCGTCCTTCCCCCCTATTGCAAAAGCGTACTTAAATGGACTGAAAGGCACTGTCTCAGGATCGCTTAGGGGTGGTGGCTCCCTGTATATCAGCTCTGAGATCAGGCTCAGAGCCCTGAGGGTCTCTGGACCAACCCTAGTTGACAGCATTACCTCACTGATCCCCCTCGGCCTCACCTCATAAGCCTCCTTCAGAATTCTGAGTAACCTGTTAGTGAGTTTTACCGGCCTATAGTAGGGTACTCTAGCATTTATGGTTCTCGGCGGCCTTATACCAAGTAATGTCTTATTACCTCTGAGTACTGCATTAACTACTGCGAGATCTTTCTTTATCTTCTCAGGCTTCTCATTAATTAGATCCACAATAATGCTTCTAGTACTTACCGACTTTTCGTGGGTTAGGTTCAGTGGTGTTAGCCTAATATCTGACGCCACACCTGAGTGGGACTCAAGCGTAACATCATTACTCACATACCAGGCTAGGTGATATCTTCTGGCAAATCTTAACTCAGTGTTCATTCCCTGCTGTATAATTACCCACCTGCCACTGTCGTCGAAAATAAGTGCGTGATGATACAGGGTGAAGCCGTCTTGGAGAAGTACTGAGTCTGCCTTTGCCCCGAGTTTAGATATCTTAACTAATTCGTTAATTTTACTGCTGCTTAAACCTACCTTCTCACCGTACCTTACTAACTCCTCAGGGGTTTTACGTGAGAGAAGGCCCTTACCTCCTGCTACCCTAACGTTGATGTTCAAGTTGTCTAGTACCTCCTTCAAGATCGCGGTAGTTACTGTTGTTGAACCGCTGCTGTCCCAGTCCATACCTATTACGTTGTTGAATGCCTGGAACCAAAGTGGATTTGAGAGCCTCTCGAGTAGTGCCTCACTGCCTAGGTCAAGAACTATTACCTTAACTATAGCTCTAGCCAGCCTCTTCATGATGGCTGCTAACCATGGAGGAACATGCCCCCAATGTAGTGGCAGGTCAGCTAGGCCCACTACTGACACGTCTCTTCACCACGAGGAGAGAATCTCTCTTATCTACTATAATGACTTCAGAGTCCTTTGGTATGTCCTCTTCTGCCAGTGCCCTCCAGTACTCACCCTCAACGACCACAAAACCGATACTGCCTGCCTTAATATTATCTAGGGCCCTACCTACCCTCCCCTTAAGCTCGAAGATCTCTGGCTTTCTCCTCTTGGCTTCTATTATCTTATAAAGTACGATCCCCGTAAATAATCCCAGCCCTACTCCGAGACTGATGGCGAACACTCTGAACTGCATAGCGTATTCCGGTGGCGGGGCAAAGCCAGGGGGGACTGCCGCTGGAAGCAGGGCAAAGCCTAGGGCAAGGAATACTATACCTGTTATCCCTAGCACACCGAACCCTGGCGTAACGAATAGCTCTACAGCTAGCAGTATAGCGCCTAATACAATCATGAATAGTGAAGCTAAGTTCGCGCTGAAGCCCGAGCCGATGAGTCCTAGTATGAGGAATAGTGCTGTGA
>JAGGTW010000097.1 GCA_021163585.1 Desulfurococcales archaeon
CAGGTAAGGAAGTAAATGAGGAAAATCTAAAGAAGATACTGGAGGTAGCAGGTATTCAAGTAGATGAGGCCAGGGTAAAGATGGTGGTGGCAGCTCTTAAGGAAGTAAACATTGATGAGGTAATTAAACAGGCTACGGCAATGCCAGTAGCACCCGCTGTTGCACCTGCTCAGGCACCGCAGCCTCAGGCTGCTCCGGCTGAGGAGAAGGAGGAAGAGGAGGAGGAGAAGGAGGAGGTTAGTGAGGAGGAGATTGCTGAAGGAATATCATCACTATTCGGGTAAAACATATTCATGGACTTTTGTATTAATTCTTAGTCTGAACAATTTTTGTTAATATGAGAATGTTGGTAACATCGGGCAGTCAGCTAGGTATAGAGATGTGAGGTGGCTTAATTAACTAATAAAGTCCCTACTGCTGGTGATCATTAAGGAGATGAGTAATCAGGGTGCGTATTAGTGGAAGTAAATCTTATTGGTTTTGACAGTATTGGAGTTAGATCCATGGCGAGTGCGGTGTATACTGATGATGTGAGTATTTTTATCGATCCTGCGGTGTCTCTTGCTCCATGGCGATTTTCTCTTAGGCCTCACCCACGTGAGGTTAAGCAACTTGAAAATGTGGCTTCAAAAATACATGAGGCTGCTAAGGACGTAGATATGATTATAATTACTCACTATCATTACGACCACCATGACCCTGGAAGACACGTCTCAATTGATATATATAATGGTAAGGTGGTGATCTTAAAAGACCCGCAAAACAATATTAATGTCTCTCAGAGAATAAGAGCTTCTAGATTCATTAAATTAATACGTGAAAGGGCTAAGAAGATACTTGTTGGTGATGGCAGAGAATTCACATACGGTAGAACAAAAATAATAATATCAAGGCCCGTTCCGCACGGAATCGATACTAGATTGGGTTATGTAACTGAGGTTCTTATAGATGACGGTGAATACAGAATTATACATACTTCAGATGTTGAGGGACCTGTAACATTTCATGCTGTTGACTTCATCCTCAAGAATAAGCCCAGCTTAACAATCGTTGATGGCCCGCCCACGTATTTAGTTGGGCAGCACTTTACTGAGGAGGCAGTAAATAAATCAATTTCATATTTAGCAGAAATAATATCATCTTTGAGTAATTTAGTGATGGTCGTGGATCATCACCTATTGAGGGATCTTACCTATAGAAAATTTTATGATGAGGTACTGAAGCGCTGTCCTGGTACTAAGGCGAAATTGATGTGTGCAGCAGAATTCATGGGCATGGAGCCAATGCTACTAGAGGCTAGGCGTAGAGAACTGTATAGTGCAGAATCTGGGAGTGAGAAGGGTGAGTAAGGGCTATAACCCCGTAAGAGTCGCGGATGAAGTAAGGAAACATGTAACTAAAGTTACCGGAGGTGTAGAACTTAGACAGTACTACAGATTCAGAGGTGGCAGGTGGTATGGTGGGATTGCTACTGGTGATGTAATAGGTTGTAACATGAAGTGCAAGTTCTGCTGGTCCTGGCGTTTTAAAGACAGGTATGACTTAGGAGAGCTATTAGCACCTGAGGAGGCGGCTGAGAGACTAGTTAAAATAGCGAGAATTAACAATTATTCGCAGGTAAGGGTGAGCGGAGGTGAGCCCACTATTTCCAGAGAGCATTTGCTACACCTTATTAAGGCTGTAGAAGTAAGTGGGCTAACCTTCATAGTTGAGACTAATGGAATACTTCTGGGGTATGATAAGGGGTATGCTAATGAACTAGCAAACTTTTCGAATGTTGTGGTCAGGGTATCATTTAAAGGGGTAACGGCGGATGAATTTAACAAGCTTACGGGAGCTGATAAAAATTACTTCGAACTACAGTTTAAGGCGCTAGAAAATTTAGTAAATGCCGGGTTGAGGCCGGGACACGAAGTTTACGCTGCAGCTATGATCTCGTTTAGTAATGAGAGGGATATTGCAAAATTTGTTATGAGGCTAGCTGAAATAAGTCCAGAGCTAGTGGATGTTGACTGGGAGTTAGTGATTATGTACCCGCATGTTAGGAAGCTACTTGAACTAAATGGTTTGAAGCCCAAGAGATGGGTAGATCCTGATAAAATCCCTAGGTCTATGATATAATAGTCGATAATAACGATGCAAGGGGTGTGGTCAGTGAAGCTACAAGAGCTTGAGGAATACATACATTTGCATTACACGGAACTCTATGAGGAGTGCAGGGGGTTCTGCAAGGAGAGCAACGCAGGTGGTGTGATAAGACTTCAGGAACTAAGGCTTTATGAAGGTTGTATTTACTGTATCGTGAGGACTGCTGTGGATCATCTTAACGTTCCTACAATTATTATTCCTTTGAAGAACGGCAGGACTATGGAGCTAGTAAGGCTGAGTGACTACATACTAGAGTTCAGTGAGGAGTTCGTACAGGTATTTGATGTTGAAAACTTCATGAGTGAATTGACTGACTACCTGGAATTCGGGTTGTTATCGGATGATGAGATATCGCTAATAAGGGAGTGGCTTTTGGGGTAGGAACGCACCTGATTGTTGGAGGTACTTATGTGTTGCTGTTTTACTTCTTTTATTAGAGTACTGTAGATTCTTGAGCGGGTATTTCTATCCCTTGTAATGAAACTATAACTCTACATAAAATACTATCAATCACTTAAGGAGGAATGGAAGTTAGTAAGAGAGTACAATATAACGTAATAGTAAATACTACCTCAGTTATTTTTCTAAGCGGGTGTGAATAATGAATAAATATGAATTCGTATTTTGTGTCCCGACGAGACTGGTCTACGGTAGAGGAAAGCTAAATGAGATTGGCTTGTACACACTCTCGCTAGGGTTGCGTAAGGTAGCGGTAATTACTACGGCAGGAGGATCCATGAGGAGGTACGGCTACATTGACCGGCTAATATCATCCTTAGAAAGCAGGGGAATAGCGTCAGTAGTGCTTGATAAAGTATATACTAACCCTACAACCGACTTGGTAGATGAGTTAGTCGCTGTAGTTAAGGATGAGGAGCCCGATGGTATAATTGCTATTGGGGGTGGTTCAGCGATAGATGTTGCTAAAGCTGTTGCTATGGTATCCTATAGCGGGGGAAGTGCTAGAGACTACATACTAGGTATAAGGAGAGGTTCTGGAGCACTTCCATTAATAGCTATACCGACAACGCATGGAACAGGCACGGAAGTTAATAGGTTTTCTGTCCTAACTGAGCCTGAGCTCAAGGCTAAATTAGCAATAGTTTCAGACTACATATATCCAAAGATCTCGGTGGTGGATCCGGAGCTGACCTTGAGTTTACCAAGCACTGTGAGCTCGGCAACTGTTTTTGATGCTTTCTCTCATGCTCTTGAAGCGTTGTTTGCTGCGCGATCCAATGTACTGAGCAGATTGTTTGCTCTTGAGGCTCTGAGAAGTATAGCTAGTGAAATAGATAAGTTGCCTGAGGGATATAGCAATATCGATGTAAGGACTAAGCTACTTTGGGCATCTACGTGTGCCGGGTACGCTATCGATCAGTCCAGGACTGGTCTGTTGCATGCCATAGAGCATTCCATAAGTGCGTTTTACCCGAATATTCATCATGGTGTAGGTTTAGCATTGATAGCTACCGCATGGGCTAGATATACAGCTCCAGCAGTAAGGGAGAAAGTCAAGGAAGTACTAAGAATATTCAACTGGAGCGTAGGTGATGACGTAACACGCAGTTTCGTGGAGTTCATGGAGTATATTAAAAAGAAGTTAGGGCTGCATAAGCGGTTAAGTGACTTTAAGGTATCAAGAGATGACGTTAAACTATTGGCAGAGTATACTGTTAAGTTTATGAGTGTCTTAATTAAGAATGCGCCTCGGAGTGCAGATAAGCAGGCCATAGAAGAAATATTAATGGATTCATTGTAGGTGATTTAATGAGGCTCTATATAGCATCTGAGAAGGACATTCTGGAAGGGAGGATTACTGACATATACTTCGTAAGGACAAAAAAGATCATAGAAGCTAAGGGCCTGAGCAACATAAAAGTTAGGATGGAAATTCATACTGGTGACTTACCTAAAGGCTATGACTGGGCTGTTTATGCTGGTTTAGAGGAGGCCCTTAAGCTTCTCTCGCAGCGCCCAGTAACTGTTTACTCTATACCTGAGGGGACTCTCATCAATGGCGGATTTCCAGTAATGCTTGTTGAAGGCAGGTACTATGATATTTGTGAGCTAGAAACCCCCTTACTAGGTATTTTAAGACACGCTACCTCAGTTGCGACGAGGGCGGCGCGTTTTAAGAGGTTAGCTATGGATAAGGTAATTTTGTACTTTGGTCTACGGGGAGCTCACCCTGCTATAGCGCCTATGCTAGATAGGTCAGCGTACATCGGGGGCGTTGATGCTGTCTCAGGAGCTTTTAGTGAGGAGTTTATAGGTGTTAAGCCATCAGGTACTATGCCCCACGCACTAATTATCGTTTTCGGTGGCGGTGCAGGTGCTTGGAGAGCCTTTGACGAGGTCATAGAGCGTGATGTACCTAGAATAGCACTTATAGATACATTTAATGATGAGAGAGTTGAAGCTCTTGAAGCAGTTAAAATACTAGGAAAGAAACTCCATGGGATCAGGTTTGACACACCTAGGTCAAGGCGCGGTGACTTCAAGAAGTTAATTGAGGAGGTACGGTGGGTTCTAGGACTTCAAGGCTATGGGGATGTTAAGATAGTTGTTAGTGGCGGTATCAGTGAGAAAGCTGTAATTGAATTGAGGGATGTAGTTGATATGTTCGGGGTGGGGACAGCAATTACGCATCCCCCGCACGTGGACATGAGCATGGATATTGTTGAAGTCTTGAGGAATGGTGAATGGGTACCGATTTCTAAGCGCGGTAAATTGCCAGGAGCTAAGAAAGTTTACAGATGCGATGTCCTTGATTATGAAGTTGTGCCATGGAATGTAAAGCCAAGCAAGTGTGCTGACGACATCTTCATAAAGTGGTTGGATGAAGGAAAAGTAGTCAGGGAACCTCCATCACCACAAGAATTAAGAAAATACGTGTTGGAGCAACTTAAGAAGGTACCAGAGCCAAATCCTGTCTGAGCAGCTAAAAGGGGTCAATGAACACAGGAGCTTTCCAGGAGTAAGTAGTATTGTTTTTAATGGGTTGGTGGACCGGCCGGGATTTGAACCCGGGACCTCCGCCGCTCTCTAGGCTGTAAGGTAATGTCCTATGCGAGGGCGGCGCTCTTCCTGCTGAGCTACCGGCCCGATATGAGAAGATATTATTGTTTGTTATAAGCTTTATGTGTCACATAATCTATAATTCTACTATGTCGCCTGTATTCTTGTGTGGTGCGTATCCTTTGAATTCATTGAGTAAATCGTTGAGTTCATGGCTTTTCAGAAATTTTATTAATTCACTTACACACGCGTTGTTTATGCTTTCCTTATTAATGGCGATATCGAATAGTTCATTACCTAGCTTTATGAAGTCTAAGCTGTATAGTTCGGCAGCATACCTTATTCCTAAGCCAACGTCAGCACGTCCTTGTGCTACTGCAGCAGCAACAGCAGTGTGTGTTGACACTTCATAACTATAACCGCGTATTTTTCTTGTCAATTCGGTAAATTTTATGTTTAACTCACGTGCCAGGTCTCTAAGCTTCACATCAAGAAGTGTTCTAGTTCCTGAACCTTTATTACGGTTAATCATTACAATATCTTTGCGTAGTAAGTCCTTAATGCTGCTAATGCCTTTAGGGTTTCCTTTGGCGATGATTAAGCCTACTTCTCTGAGATACCCCCTGATAAGTACGATCTTGTCCCATAAGCCTAGACGTTTTATGTAAGGTACATTATATTGTGATGTTTCAGGATCTAATAAGTGAGTGCCAGCTAAGTCAGCCACACCCTCACCTACAGCTAAAATACCGTTTAGGGATCCTACATTAACTATCTTGATGCTCTTATTACTACATTTATCCATAATTATCCTTTCAAGCACGTAGTCGTGGCTTCCCATAATTATTAATTCAGACATCCTTAGCTTCTCCGTCAAGAGTAGAACCTTGACACGTGTGTTTGCTTCGAGAACATCGAATTCTTCAGGAACTTCAACAAAGCCATCAGCAGTCAGTAGTGTGCGTATTGATCCTGAACGTGCTGGTATGGGGCATGCATGCAGTATTCCGTTTCTCCTCTTGGTAACTATTACCGGGACTAAAGTCAGTCTGCCCTTGGCACCTAGGACCTTCGTGGTTAATTTGGCTTCTACATATGGAGGTTCAAGGATTCTAATCCCGGACATTCTGAGAAGTATGGGCTTCACTACATAGTGGAGTACTACAGCAGCAGATAGTGGAAATCCTGGCAAGCCAAAAATTAACTTCTTCCCTATTATGGCAATAAACGTTGGTTTCCCGGGCTTGATCTTTAGCCCGTGAATTACTACTCCAGGTTTTCCTAATCTGTTGGTAACCCTGTACGTGATATCTTCTACACCAGCTGAGGTACCTCCTGATGTAATGACTACGTCATTTTCACTTAATGCAGTGGTGAGGACTTTACTCAATAGGTCTTCGTTATCCGGTAAGATACCATAACTCTTGGTAATAAGTCCTAATTCACTTAGTGCAGATGCTATTAAGTACTGATTTACGTCAAATATTTTTCCTAGTTTGAGTTTTCCGCCGGGACTCACGAGCTCGCTGCCGACGGAGATAATACCTACTTTCACCTTCTTGTAGACCTTTACTTTGCTTACTCCAACAGCGGCCAGTACTGAAACTTCCCTTGGTGTGATGAGTGTACCTTTCCTTAGAATAACTTCATTTTTCGCTATGTCTGTGCCAGTAAATGCAATGTTTTCACCAGGACTTACAGTCCGGTAAATAACTACCTCATTGTTGCTAAGTTTCTTCGTGTACTCCACCATTACTACCGCATCAGCGCCTCGGGGTATAGGGGCACCCGTGTCTATTTCACAGCATGTTCTGTGTTTAATGTCTAGTGATGGAGGCTCACCAATTTTAACCCTTCCGATGAGCTGCAGTTTTACAGGATTATCCTCATCGGCTCCAAATGTATCGTGTGAGATAACGGCATAACCATCAACCTCAGATCTATCGTAAGGTGGGGCATCATTGGGGGCAATTACGTCTTCGGCTAGCACACGTCCAAGAGATTGCGTAATATGTACTACCTCAGTACCTGAGGGACGCAGGTCTACATACCTACTAAGTACCTCCATTACCTTGTTAGGAGGAAGCAATGTATGGAATACCTTAGCTTCCCTATACATAACAATCAACTACCTCCAATAATGTAAGGCTTATTAGGTGTTTTTGTTGTTTGATTTTGGGCGGGGGTGCCCGAGCTAGGTCAAAGGGGGCGGGCTGAGGCCCCGCTGGCGTAGGCCTGCGTGGGTTCGAATCCCACCCCCCGCACCAGTTAATGAGCTTTCAATCAGTCACTAGGCAAGATCTTCACTATGGCTAATGACGGTGGCTTAGCTAATTTCTTTGGGTTGTTGATATCTCGAATACCTGACGAGTAGATCCCCTCAACAATAGCTGACCTACCATTAGCTAAGTCTATGAGAGCTCTAAAGCAGTACTGCCTTCTTTTCTCACCAGGCGCTTGACAATACCTAACAGAGATTATTAGAACTGATTTAGCATTAAATTCCTTAGTAAGCATGTTGTTTATATGCATGTATATTATAGGGGTAATGTGTTTCATTACGTAGGCACCTGTCAGCATTTTACGTTAATTACTTTGTTATACAGAGAATTAAGTGTATCGGGAATTCATTACGTAAGACAAAGCTTAAACTAGCGGATGGTTAAACTCAAAAACCTTGGAACTAACTTATATTGAATTTATTAAGTACATTATTTACTTGAGTGGTATGTGTGAGGAGAGTACCGTTAGAGAATGATTTAGACATCATCAGTGTCTATGAGGAAATTGCGGAAGGATATATTCACTGGCGCGCCAGGGCATGGCCTATTATCAGGTTAGTTAGAGGTAAGAGAATTTCTGACTTAGGATCAGGTCCGTGCATTAATGGAGCAGACATGGTTAGGAGAGGTACTGCTGAGTATGCAGTTTGCCTTGACATCTCAGTAAGCATGCTCAGCGCTGGCCGAAAAATGTATGGGAAGAACTTACTAATAGATTTCGTAGCGGGCGACATGCGGAACCTACCATTTAGGGAAAGATCGTTTGATTCAGTCATATCAATCGCTGTACTTCATCATTTCGGGCCAAGAGAAATTAAGACTGTATTGAGCGAGATATCTAAGATATTGTGTAATTTTGGTTTAGTGATAATTACTACTTGGGCACCATGGCAGACAAGGTTTGTGATCAAGATCATTAGGAATTACTTGATGAAAATACTAAACCCTCGTATATTTCCGAGGAAGGTTATAGTGCCATGGAGAAGAAAAGGAATAACTTACCCTAGAGTTTACTATCTCTACACACTAAGTGAGCTAAAGAGTATGGTGGCGCATTACATAAAGCCTAGAATACTCATTAGCGGCACGTATTCAAAGTCGAAGAAAGCTAGGGCACCTCAAAATAACTTTGTTATAGCGCTTAAATAAAGCCTAGCCGAATTCAACATCATACTAGTGAATTAAGAGCTTTGTCATGTAGGGAGAGTCACTCGGCCTGAAGTAACCCAACTTTCTATAGTACTCCCGAGCGCCAACGCCGGAAAGTACTAGTATCTTTCTCGCAGAGAACTCGTATCTAGCTATGTCCTCAGCAGACTCCAAGAGCTTGCGTCCCCAGCCCTTATGCTGCCACCCGTGAGGATCGTCATAGCCTACCGGGACCTGAGGGCCATACACGTGCAGCTCTCGTACAATTGCAGTCCGCGAATCAATTTCATGTCTGTGCGCCTCTTCTGAGGGAATTCTTAGTCTAAGAAGTCCTACGAGCACATCACTTACCGGGTCCTCAGCAGCTATGAATACCTCCATTCCCTTACTGGCTTCATAGTACTCCTTAGTAATTACTACTTTCTTAGGGTAGATTCCCCTCTTATATATAGCTCTACCTACCTCCCTGAATCGTATTTCCCTGATTCTCATGTTCTTTTCGAGAGCTCTTCGCTCGACATACTCCCTCAAGTTCCCCTTCTTGGGGCCTGCCTCAATGTATTGAGCTGGTACATCCCGCTGAATCCTCATTACACGGACCCATTTAGGTATATACTTGTACATCTCTGAAATTAGCTCGACCACCTCCTCCTCACATAGCGCACTGTACTCACCTTTCCTCCATAACTCATAGAGCTTCGTTCCCTTAATTACGAGTGTTGGGTAGATCTTCAGCATGTCGGGCATGAAGTCAGGATTGCTGAATAACTCCCTGATCATTTCGAGGTCTCTGTCTAAGTCTGATCCGGGCAGACCCGGCATAATGTGATATACCACCTTAAAGCCTGAGTCCTTAAGGGTTTGTGTCGCTTTTACAACATCTTGCACTGTATGGCCTCTTTCAATTCTCCTTAACACATCATCGTATATGCTCTGAACACCTATCTCAACTCTTGTACCTCCTAAATACAGCATTTCATCAGTGTACTTCTTCCCTGCCCAGTCAGGCCTTGTCTCGAAGGTCAGTCCAATAACCCTGATTTTCGCTGTTTCGTTCCTGGCGTGGGACTCCTCAAGTGATGGAAGAACTCTAGGCTTGGGTTCAGGAAACCTATTAAACGCCTCAAATACGTTAGTAATAAACCAGAGCTTATAACTCCATGGAAGAGCAGTGAATGTCCCTCCCATAACTATTACGTCTACCTTACTCGGAGCATGACCTAAGAGAAGATACTGGTTTAGCCTATCCCTCACTTGCTCGTAGGGGTCGAAATTGTTTCTCATGGCTCGCATCAGGGCAGGCTCGTCACCATAATAGCTCTGTGGAGTACCCAAGTCGGGTCCGCCAGGACAGTACGCGCATCTGCCGTGAGGACATGGAAACGGAGCGGTCATGACGGCAACTACAGTAACACCGGACAGCAACCTAGTTAACTTCCTAACCCTCGCTAATCTAGGATCATTATATATTGTCTTCACAGCATCTCCAGACTCACGTACTGCATCGGCAGTTAAACACTTTTCTTAGTAACCGGGTGTGCGTAGTACTGAAGAAGGTCTTCAAAAATTTAAAAGGAGTGAGTTATCCTATGAGTGGGTGCCGCGGTAGTATAGCCCGGCCAAGTATGCGGGCCTTTCGAGCAATTCCTGCGTGGATAGCCCGTGACCCGGGTTCAAATCCCGG
>JAGGTW010000125.1 GCA_021163585.1 Desulfurococcales archaeon
ATGTTAGGTTACGATACGCTATATTCTAAGAACTATGAAGATTGGGAAATACTAAAAATAGCTTCTAAAGATGACAGAATAATAGTTACTAGGGATTTAGGGCTTTTTAGGCGGGCACGTAAGAGAGGGCTTAAGGCAGTGTATGTTGAGCCCTCAGATATGTCTGACATGCTGGCTAATATAGCTAGGAGGACAGGAGTGGACTTAAGCTTTAAGCCAAATAAAACCAGGTGTCCCTACTGCAATACGGAGCTGGAAATAATAACTAAAGCTGAGGCACTATCATTTGTCCCACCCTCCGTTGGGGCCAGATACAGTAAGTTCTGGAAGTGCCCTAAGTGCGGTAAGGTATTTTGGCAGGGCAATCACTGGAGGACAATTAATAATATTTTAGAGTTAGCCAAAATGAAAGTAGGCAGGTAGCTCAAGATGGTGAATCAAAATAAGCTGAAGTACGTCCAACCAGAGGAACTGACCTTACCTGACGGTGTTTTCCTCGTCAAGCTAGCCAGGAAGGCTGTCGCAGAGTACTTAAGCAGGGGAAGAATAATAAAACCGCCAGATGACACACCCAGCAAGTTGCTTAAATTCGGAATGACATTTACTACAATACTCAAAGTTACTGGTGTTGGGAGAGAGTTAAGAGGTTGCATAGGCTACCTGGAACCTACTGAACCATTAGCGGTGAATGTAATAAACTCAGCTATAGCTGCTGCCACGCAGGACCCGAGGTTCCCTCCTATGGAGCTACATGAGTTGAAGCATGTAATATTTGAGGTATCGGTGCTGTCGCGGTCTAGGGTAGTGGAGGTGGACAATCGCTGGAGAGCTACTAATGAGGTCACAATAGGTGTGGACGGGTTGATAGTTGAGTATGGTATTTATAAAGGCCTTCTCCTTCCTGAAGTTCCCGTAGAGTATTGCTGGGACTCAGAAACTTTTCTATCTGAAACATGTCTTAAAGCTGGTATGCCGCCCGATTGCTGGTTGAGCAATCAGGTAAGGATTATGAAGTTTACTGCAAAGACCTTCAAGGAGGTCGAGCCGGGTGGCACTGTTGTCATCAGGAACCTAGTTGAGGAATATAATGAGCGGTGTAAGTCCTTTTAAGGATTTATGTTTTGATCGTTGTGGAGGGGATTATTGGTCAGAGTTAAACTCATTTCTTGGTCAAACGGTGGAGTTGAGGATCCGAGGAGATTGGTTGTTTTGGCAGTAAAAATCTCGGCAGGGAGCTTGAGGAGGAGGAGTGCCTCATACTACCTAAATGAGTACTCTGAAGAAGGTGTCAGCAAATGGCTCAAGGACGCAGTAAAATTTCCTTCGGTGCTTGAACACATAGTATTTACTTTTCTTATAGAGGGGATAAGTAGAGTTACTTCCCACCAGCTAGTTAGGCACAGAATAGCTTCATATACTCAAGAGTCACAAAGGTACTCAGTAATAAGTAAGAAATATGTCGTACCTAAGTCGATCATGCTAAAGGGTTATGAGGACAGGTTCCACAACATTGTTGAGGAGTCCTTCAAGCTGTATGTAGAGATGGTGGAGTCGGGTGTCCCCCCGGAAGATGCTAGGTATGTCTTGCCTCAGGCGGTAACAACCAACATATTGATGACTGTTAATCTGAGAGAGTTGCTGCACATAGCGTGTTTGAGACTAAGTAGTAAGGCACAGTGGGAGATAAGAGAGCTTGTGAACTTAATGATTGATGAGGTTGTCCGGGTAATACCTGAGATTAGGGACCTAATTGAATTATTTTGCCGTGAGGTGAGTTAAATGATACTGTCCGACTTTGACTTAAGAGCCTACTTGAATAGCGGTAGATTAAGGATAGAGCCTTTTTCTGAGGATATAATAAGAGAGAATGGCGTTGACCTTAGGTTAGGCAGGAGGTTCTGCAAGCTCATTGAGTCAAGGAAGGTACTGGACCTAGCCAAGTGTGAGTCTAAGGAAGATATCGGGCAGAGGTACTCCTGCGAAGAATCTGATGTCATTTTACTAGAGCCTAACAGCAGGTACCTACTGCATACTCTAGAATATGTGTCGTTACCGCCGGAGCTCATGGGATTTGTTGAGATAAGATCCACATTTGCTAGGTTAGGACTGCTCATACCGCCAACAATTATTGATGGTGGGTTTGAGGGTCAGATAACAATAGAGTTACTTTCCACATCACTTCCGGTTAAGATTCCTGTGGGTGCTAGATTCCTTCATGTAGTATTTGCTAAGTTAACGACACCTGTGACTAAGCCATACAGGGGTAAATACCAGGGTCAGCGTGGTGTTACGCTACCCATACTGAGAGAAGTTAAAGGCAAGTCAATTAGCGGGTCAGGGGGCTCCTAAGTCTTCACCGATCTGAGACCGCCACACACATCATCCCGCACCTCCTAAGGCATGTAATGGCACCTATATTAATAAACTCAAGCTATCTTCTTGGCTGTTCTTTCTCTAGCCGACTCAAGCTCTCTCTCAAACTCACCTGCCACTCTGTCGAAGACAGACTTAATAACTGACTTATCCAGCTCCTCAATAACTCTTTTCATGAATTTTATAGCGCATCTTTTGCTATGAAAAGCGTATTCTTTATTATCAATAGTAAGCACTACCCCCTGACCTCTAGGGAATTTCCTGCCGCATACAATGCACATGACTTTCTCTGTCATCTTAAACTACCCTACTGAAGTATGTGATGATTTAAGGATAATAAAACTACAAGTCATAAAGCTTAGTAGCGCGTTAAGAAGTTATCCAATAAGGGTACTGTATGGATACTAGGATTGTTTTACGGCTCACAGGCTCAATAACTCAAGGATGCTATGTGAGATTTAGCAGAATAATCAATGACGTAGGGGGAAGGATAAGAAGCTTTGACGTAGTCACCGGATTATACGACATTGAAGTCAGAATTACTGACAGGAATGTGGTCTGCGGCTTCGTTGATGATATATCAAAGCTCTCAAAATACTGCTCAGTAATTATTAAGGCTTACACATCAGTTAGCGGCAGCAATGCACTACTGAAAATATTAAGAAAGAAAAATGTGAGATACATTAAAGTAGACAATAAAATAAGGTTTGCTACACTCATTAATAAAACGCTACTTCTACATGAATACAACGCAAGATCCGGGGTACTTATTAGCTACGTAATTACTAACGTATGTAATATTAATGTCGCACCCATAATAGCAGTCAGCGACTTCTCAAGTCATATAGCGTCATCAACGATCAAGTGTAATTCAACGCTAGTTAAAGGTACTGTGCAAAAGCTAATTACCGGTATTAAGGAACTGCTCATGTGCTGAAGTACTGACGGCTTCAATAAGGCAAACGGGTAGGATTGCAGAACTCATGACGTAAAATAGTGGAAAATTAATAGTAGAGCATTAAATATATCCCCAGGTGCAGGTGAATGAACGTATTCGTGATTAAGGCCCTGGTAGGTGCTTTGTTCGGGGTTATTCTGGCTCCACTTACGTACCTAGCAAATATATTCATGCATCACCCATTTTCAGACATATTGCTCTTATTCTTCTTTTTCAGTTTTTACTTCATTTCACAGCCGCTGTCGTTATTTTTAGTTAGGAGATACATGAAAAGAGAGTCTGAGATTTCGGAGGCCCTCCGACTTACTAAGGGCATTACAGTTTTTTATAGTGCGGAATTCATATTCTGGGTTGCAATGTATGAATTAATGACTTACATTGTTCATTAATAATGAGTTCACTTCGACAATTTAAGTAGCGTAAAAGATTAGTGCTGGCTTAAACTTATTAATTAAGACCTAGAATGTGGAGGATTCGCGAAAAAATCAATAATGTATTGAGGAGGACTATTCCTGCCAGTGAGGTACTGCGTGTTATGGAGTGGTATGACTCTATAGCACCTTCGTATGACGTCCTCTATGCACGCGAGCAACGCAGTAAGTACGTATTAATAGACAAAGTTCTGAACGACGCTGACGGCAGGGTTATGGATGTTGGTTGTGGTACGGCTGAATTCCTACTGTATAGTTGCGAAAGATATTCAAGGAACTGTTTTTACGTGGGTATTGACCTGAGCTTCAATTTGCTAAGTATTGCAAGAAGGAAGCTAGCTTCGTTGGCCAATGACTGCAGCTGTATTGCTGAGTTCATAGCTGGAGACCTATTGTACCCGCCGATGAGGGATGGTGTAAAATTCAACTTAATTCTTCTAATGTCGGTTCTCCGCTCCACATATGGGGTAAGCACGATCATTAAGTTCTACGTTGAGAACTATTTAGGGGATGAGGGCTTACTCGCATTGACCATAATGTACGAGAACGAGAACAGTACTGTACACGGCGGCCTTTGCCCCGAAGAGGCTAGTTTTGCTGGTAAGGTGCGTAGGAATGAGGTAATATGCCTAATTACTAGGAGTGGAGGGGCTGAAGGAGATGAAGGGTGAGGTTAAGTGATGGCATTCCGTAAGAAGTCGCTGACCTCCCTAGATGTAGCTGTCATAGTTAAGGAGTTAAGTAATTTACTTACAGACGGCTTAATTTCTAACATCTATAGCATTGATGGAGGTGGGTACTTACTTAAAATAAGGACCTTAGAAGGTATTACAAGTTACTTAGTTATAGAGCCTGCAGTTAGACTTCACTTAACGAAGTTCATACCTCCAGCAGGTACTTCAGGGCGCACGCCGCTGTTTAGGAGATTTCTTAGGGGGTCTAAAATAAGGTCGGTGAGACAGTATGAATTTGAACGAATAGTAACTATGGGGGTAACTAAAGGCGGTATCGAAGTTGAAGTTATTGTAGAGTTAATGCCGAGAGGGATTATGGCTGTCTTAGATAGTAGTCGGAAGGTTCTTGTATCCAGTGAAGATATCAAACTCCGCGATAGAAGGGTATATCCCGGATTAACCTATGTTTTCCCACCACTACTTCCTGACCCAAGGCGTTTTAACACCGAGCAGTGGTTAAAGACTGTCTCAGATGTTAGTAATCTGGGTGCGGCCTTAGTTAAGAAGCTGGGTATACCACCGGAGGTGGTTAATGAAGTACTGAATGAGGCTGAACGTAAATTAAAGCCTTCGGTAATGTCGTTAAGTGAGATAGCTAGGGTACGGGAGAGCATTTTAGCATTTATTGAGTCAGTCGTAAGCAATCCCACACCAGTAATCGTGAAGTGCCGTGAAAACTATGTGTCATTTCATCCCTTCACACCCTCTAATATGCCGTCAGATTGTGACGTATTGACTTTTTCACTGTTTAATGAAGCAGTTGATGAGTACTATAGGGCTTTTTATGCGTCAGAGCTGAGGGGGGTAGAAGAAAGAAGGATCTCTTCTGAAGCAGCTAAGTTAAGAGCGGTAATTGATAAAGCTGTTAGGGACCTGAGTAAATTGAGGGAGGAGTACTCTAAGGTTGAACTGGCGCTTCGGTTCTTCGATGAAAAATACGACGTGCTGGATGACGCGTGGAGGTGTGTTAAAAGTATAGTGAAGTCTGCTGGCTGGGGTGAAGTGCTTAGGGCTTGCAGGTATGTCAGTAGAGTTGAACCTTCTAGTGGGGTATTTGAGGTTAAGATCGGAGGGAGAAGCACGCTTTTGAAGATTACTGAGGAAGTTCATGTGCAATATAGCAGGTTAAGAAAAAAGTATACTCGCTTGAAGGATAAGATAGCGCAAGCTGAAAAACACATCAGTGAATTAGAAAGGAAGCTTGAGGAGAAATCGGCCGTGCTTGACGCTAAGGCGAGGATCAAACCACTACTTAAGAAGGTTGAATGGTACACAAGCTACCACTGGATCATAACTTCTAGCGGATTGCTCGCGATCGGTGGGAGAGATGCACAGCAAAATGAGAAGGTAGTTAAGAAGTACCTGGGTAATAGCGATATATTCATACATGCTGAAGTTCATGGTGCATCAGCATTTGTGCTTAAGTGCGGAGGCAACAAACCTTCTGAGAAGGATATTTACGAAGTGTCTGTTCTTGCTGCATCTTATAGTAGGGGATGGAAGGTAGGTGTAGGTGCGCTGAACGTGTTCTGGGTTTGGGGCAGGCAGGTAAGTAAGTCCGCACCTCCAGGGCAGTACTTGCCGAAGGGGGCTTTCATGATCTACGGGAAAAGGAACTATATAAAGAGTGTGCCTCTACGCTTAGCTATCGGTGTACAGATAAGTGATAATAGGTACTTTGAGGTCATAACTGGTCCTGAGGATTTAGTTAGCAAGAGAGCTAGCAGTTATGCAGTACTGGTTCCGGGAAATATTCATCAAAGGAGGATTGCTGCAGAAATAAGGGAGAAGTTCTCTGCTGGTGATGAAAGGCTAAAAACATTAACCATGGACGACATTCTTGAGCGAGTACCCGGGCCCAGCACCATAGTTAAGTTAGTTACGTAGGTACTAAATTCATTTAAATATTAAACCTCTGTTGACGGTAAAATTCATAGGGTGCAAATTTGCGTGTTAAGTATTTTGTGGATTCATTCTACCCTACTATTTTACCTAATGATCCCGCAACTAAGGCACGTGCACTCATGCGTGATTTGGGCCTCAGGATGATCCCTGTAGTCGACAGCTACTCCAGACTTCACGGTCTGATAAGAAGAGAGAACATACTCCTCATAACGTCAACACGTTCGAATGCGCTGGCCAGAAATATAATGGATACTCCAGCTCTCTCATTTAAACCGGGTGAGGACGCCCTCAATGCGTTTAAGGTAATGATAGAACTTGATGAGTGGTATGCTCCAGTTATTGATGACGTCAAGGGTAAGTTCGTGGGTGTTCTTACGTTAGATAGCCTACTTAGGTATCTCATCAAAGTAGGCCATGAAGCATTGAAATTTAGTGCCGAAGAAGTGATGAGCAGGGATGTTGAGTATGTGTACCCTGAGGATTTCATTAGCAGGTTGTGGCGCAAGATGACGCAGTTAAAATTCAGCGGATTTCCGGTCGTCAAGAATAAGAGTCTTGTCACAGTGGGTATAATTACGCAGCATGACCTACTCAAGAAAGGATATACTCGTGTAGAGTTAGAGTCTCCGTCAGGACCGAAGCACGGACCTAGAGTGAGGGACGCCATGACGACCCCTCCGATCACTGTTAAGCCTGAGGCGACACTAAGGGAGGTCGTATTGAAAATGGTTAAGTCTAATATAGGTAGGCTGCCTGTAGTTGATAATAAAATGAGTCTTGCCGGAATCATAGACCGCAGTGATGTATGTAGGGCATTCCTCAGTAGGGAGCTGAGGTGAGTACGAAATGGTTAAGGTGTATGTACCGCGCAGGGTTGTTGAACGTAATAGGTGGTTGAGAAGTGATGGCAAACCTAACTTCAAAGACCGTATTTACGCCAAGCCGCCAGAGCTAGAGGTAATAGCGAATAAGGAAATACCTGTACTAAGCATGCAGGCTACAGTAATGAATGCGTGTGAGGTTATGAGTTCATCAGGTGCTAGGTTAGTCCCAATTACAGACCCTGAGAGACGCCTCCTCGGCATAGTCACGGGCATGGACCTCGTTGATTACTTTGGTGGCGGCATAAAGTACACGATAGTCCAGAAAAATTACAACAATATCTACTCTGCTCTGTCAGCTTCACTTAGGGAGATAGCTAACACCAAGCCATTGGTTATTGATGTTAAATCAAAGCTGCATGACCTTCTGAATCTAATGGTCAGCTACGGGGTCGGTGCTCTACCTGTGGTTAGCGGAGACAAGGTCGTGGGTGTAATAACTGAGGGTGAGTTAATAAAGTATTTAACTTCGAAGGTCGTGGGTGTCAGAGTAAGTGACGTAATGAGTGTAAGTGTAATCTCGCTAAGTTACAGCAGTAGCTTAGGTATAGCTATGAAGCTCATGGTGAACCTAGGTATAAGGAGGCTACCTGTCACTAGAAATGGCGACGTGATCGGCATGCTCACGTGGAGGAATATAATAGACCTGTTTGGGAGTCACAAGGTGTTCGATATGCTGAGGAAGTACACCTTTGATGAAGTACACTCATTTCCTGTAGCCGATGTCATGGAGAAAAACATCGTAACTATTGAGCCAGACAGCGACATAGGTGCTGCAGCAGCCAAGATGTCTGAGGAGGGGGTTGATTCACTGCTGGTTACTAAGAACGGCAACACGATCGGTATTATAACAGAAAGAGATATTCTTTATGGTGTAGTAGTACGGTGATGTAGTCATGCCACCTAGAGTTGCATCATACATGAGCAGTCCAGTTATAACAGCATCAAAAAACGATAACCTCGCATACATCCGGAACTTGATGATACGCCATAAAGTAAGCAAGGTAGTCATTATCGATAATAGCAATGTCATAGGAATGATAAGTAGGAGTGACTTCATACGGGTAGTATTCAATAAGAGGAGGTATATCAAGCCATTGACGAATATCCTAGCTTATGAGATAATGACGAGTCCGGTGTACGCGATACAGCCAGGCAGAACCATTAAGGCAGCGGCACAAGCAATGCTTAAGCGCAATATAGGTTCACTGCTAGTTCTAGACAAAAACGGGAAGTTGCAGGGGATAATCACGAGAACTGACTTGGTGAGGGCTTATGCTGAGAGGTACTACGGGTGCTATAAAGTATCTGACTTTATGAGTGATAAGGTCCCCACGGTTAATGTGACGCACAGCCTGTACTACGTCATTGACCTTATGCAGGAGACCGGCTTAGGTAAGGCCGTTGTAGTGGAGGGGAGTAAGCCCATAGGAGTTATAACGAAGGTAGATATTACGTTCCTGAATATCCCGAGCCTGATTAGGAGTGGGTCAGTAAAATACTACAAACGCCCTGGGTATACTGGCAGGAGATTTGAAGGCATTGTTAGGATGTATACTATCCCGCTGGCGGGCGACCTAATGACTCCTGATCCGATTACCGTGCGTCCTGAAGAAGACTTAGCGATTGCCGCGGATATAATGGTTAAAAACGGGATAGGTACTCTACCCGTAATAAATAGTGAGGGGGACATAGTAGGTCTATTAACGAAGAAGGATGTAATTAAGGCGTTAAGGAGGCTGTAATTGTGGATGTAGGCTTCCTAACTGTCGGTGAGGCAGGCACGAAGAAAGTCTTGAAATTAAGTAAAAATGATTCGATCTATAACGCATTAAAAGAATTAAGGAAACATAAGACCGATAGGGCCCTCATATATGAGGGCAGGGAGCTTGTGGGCATAGTTACTAAAAAAGATGTTGTGAGAAAGATTCCACTGTCAAAAAGTAAGTTTAGGAGGCTCCCTGTGACGCAGTTGCACCTGTCATCAATTATGACATCGCCAGTACTAACGCTGCAGCATGACGCTTCAGTACTTAAGGCAGCACGGATTATGTTGGAGAAGAATATAAGTAGTATACCTGTCACTGAGGAGGCTGAAGTTACTGCCTTATTTACTAAGTGGGATATCGCTAAATTACTAGTGAAGAGTGAGTTACCTGCTCGAAGCATAGCTACATATCCTGTTAAGACGATCAATAAGTTTAGCTCAATAATTCACGCAAGGAGACTAATTATTGATGAAGGTATTTCAACTCTGCCTGTTGTCGATGAAAATAACAACTTAGTCGGTGTCCTGACGATAGACGAATTAACTGATGCACTAGCTGACCTGATAAACATACTTGCTGAGGGCGGCTCTAAGGAAAGCCTTAGGCATGTGAGTGTGAGCGAGGTAATGCGGCCGTTAGCACCCAGTGTCTGCAGTGATGAAGTCGCAGGTAGGGTTGCTACTCTGATGCTTAGTGAAGATGTGAGAGGAGTTGTTCTTGTTGATGAGGTAGGTAGAATTAATGGTATTGTAACTTTAACAGATCTAACCAGGCTTCTTGCAGAGAAGGCGTCGCTATCAACTTAAGTACTATATTAAATCTATTAGTTTTTCGGCCTCCTTAACTATACTCACTCCTCTACTTGCACCTACGACATCAGCACCGTAGAGAATTAAGTAAGCAGCGTCTAAAGCAGTCCGTATCCCGCCAGCAGCCTTGATTCTTACAGTGTCTTTAACTACATTCTTAATTAACACTACATCCCCAATACTGACACCACGCGTGCCAAAACCTGTATTTGTTTTTATGAAGTCTGCTCCTTGAGCAGCCACAATCCTCGATACCTCAGTAATTTCACTTATTGTTAAAATGCTTGTCTCAATTATGATCTTGATCGCCAGCCCCAACTCGTGCACAAGCTTCACTAAGTTCTGTATCTCATTTACTACTTCGTCATAAAGTCCCTCCTTAAGGTTTATTAAGTTAATAACTACATCTACCTCCTTGCCTCCTCCCTCAGCAATGATGCTTATCTCCCTAACTTTGGCTTCTAGGGGTGTGTACCCATATGGGAAGCCTGCGACACCAACCACGGGTATTTTACTTATAGCTGAAACATGCTTAACTACTGACGGCGGCACCACTAATGCTCTGAAGCCGTACTTTTCTGATTCTTCTACAAAATTAGTGTATTCCCTTAAACTAGCATCGTATCTCAGCATTGTTTGGTCTATATACGTACTAATATTTTTGAGAATGTTCTTGACATAGCTGATTAACCCCTCAGTCAATCCAGTCACCAGTCTGTATTTTCTCTGGAATATACTTGTCTATTAAGAATCTGAGACCCTTGCTTGTTAACGCTTCTATTTCCAGCTTGGCTTTCTTACTTAGGAAAATCCCTATTTCGTGCCCCCATCTCTTTGTTCTAAACCAACTATAATTCATTAATTCCTTAGCTCTTTTTACGTCCTTATCTTTTGCTTTAATTATAAAGTTCTTTCTCTCTGCTTCAGACAGGTATGGTTTCTTCCTAAGCTTCCTGCTACCGAAGATGTCAACCATAGATACTCCAAGAAACTTAGACTTTGGAGTGGCTAATCTCTCGCTTTCATAGGATAGTGTAATTGAGCCTACTTTAAATACACTATATATGTACCATCCGTAGGGGTCGGCATCAGTTAACACATACACAGGTAAGCCTAATTCCTCGTTCAGCCTTCTAATAAATCTCCTGGTAGCTCTGTCTGGCTGCCCGGCACTGGTCACAAGTATTGCCTTATACTTCTTCCAGAAGCCAGCTCTATGGAGTTGCTGAAATACAGCGTCTTTCTCAATCACTAAAACGTACTCGGCGTCAACATCAACGAATTCAATAAAATCAGGTGTTGGCTCTATGGCGTATGCGCCGTGCCCCATCTTGCTCAGGTCGATGATGTCATCGCCCGATTTAATCCTCATGTTACCCACTACCTTACCTTTCTCCTTACTTAATATTAGGAGCTCTTCTCTGAGCATATCAATGAACACTTCTATATCTCTAATCACAGAGTCAGATTCTTTCTGCTCCTCCCAGGTATTTTCCTCAACGATCCTCTTCGAAGGCAGCTTTCTGTATCTTATTGTGTGCTTACCCCTGTAGTAGAGGTCTCTTATTGTTGGGTACTCATTATTCACTAAGGTGTCGTATATTATGCTAGCCATTAGAACTGTTTGCATAAA
>JAGGTW010000121.1 GCA_021163585.1 Desulfurococcales archaeon
CATTTGAAATAGCTGATGAAGTAGGCGTCCCTGACTGGGTCGTAGTACCTGTTGGTAACGGGGGCAATATATCAGCTATATGGAAGGGGTTTAAGGAACTTAAGGAGGCTGGCCTCGTAGGTAGGCTCCCTAAACTTGCGGGAGTGCAGGCCGCTGGCGCGGCACCCCTTGCAAAGGCTTTCACGGAAGGCCTTAGTAAACCAGAATTCGTGGACAACCCGGAGACCGTAGCTACTGCCATAAGAATAGGGAAGCCCGTCAATTGGTCTAGGGCCCTCCGAGCTGTCAGGGAGAGCAGGGGTGTACTTACTGCAGTCACTGACGATGAAATACTGAAGGCTCAGGAACTACTTGCCAGGTTCGAGGGCTTAGGTGTTGAGCCAGCTAGTGCAGCCTCACTGGCAGGGCTCATCAAGCTGAGGGAGGAAGGCGTGATCGATGCTGATGAAACTGTAGTATTGGTGGCTACCGGGCACGCACTGAAGGACCCTGACGTCACTCAGTACCACTCAGTAAGATCCTTCGAAGTCAGCGGCGAGGATGCCCTAACATTAATACGTGAACTCACTAAGCCCGAAGCATAAGCCGGGTGAGGTGGTGTATTCATGACTATGTTAAGTCTGGGAACTCGGGGGGTAATATTTAAAAGAATACCTAATGTAGTTATTGCTGGTGATAACGATGCGCCAAATGCTGTAGGGTTTAGAGAAAGTACCCTACATTCTAAGTCAAACTCGATTACTAATCCAGGTAATTCACGCGACATGAGTTCTAAGGCAGCACCGCAGCAGATTAGAGGTGAAAGGGAAGTAAGGGTAATTGTTGAAGCGCCGGCCTCAATAGCTAACTTAGGACCGGGATTCGATGTACTCGCTATGGCTATTGACGGCTTCAAAGACGTTGTTGAACTGGTCGTTAAGCCCGGTTCAGGCAAGATCGTAGTTAAGGTTGAAGGCATTAAAGTACCTGAAGGTAAGGAGAATGTAGCCTACGGCGTGATCGAAGAGGCCGTTGAGAGGTACCAGCTCCACAACATGGACTTCAATGTTAAGGTAGTGAAGGGCGTGCCCCCAGCCTCCGGGCTGGGGAGTTCTGGCGCTACCGCAGCAGCAACAGCTTATGCTGTCTCTGTTGCTGCTGGATTAAACCTGAGTACCAGCGAGTTAGTGAGGCTTTCCGGGGCTGGCGAAGCTGTAGTGGCTGGGACGCCGCACTACGACAACGTCTCAGCCAGCATCTTAGGTGGTGTGGTGCTGATCGATCCTGCGGGACTACGTATCTACAAGATCAATGTTGGCAGGGAGTTCTGGATCGCTGTAGTGTCGCCGAACATACCTAAAGGCCCTAAGAAGACCTTCATAGCCAGAGCTGTCCTGCCCAGGAAGATCGAGTTACCCCTACTCGTTAAGCAGGCAGGTAGCCTAGCTAGGCTTGTGCATGCACTGCACGTAGGTGACTTAGAGAGCTTCGGCACGGCGGTCTCAGCCGACTACGTTGTGGAGCCCCACAGAGCGAAGCTGATACCTAAGTACTGGGACCTTAAGAGATTAGCTCTTGAGAGCGGTGCACTGGGCTTCAACATAGCTGGTGCAGGACCCTCAGTATTCTCAATTCACAGGAGTGAGTCCGAGGCTAGGGAGGTCGGTGAGCTGATGCTGAAGTACTTAAGGGGTTCAGGTATAGATGCCTCACTCTACGTAACTAAGGTATCAGACCGAGGTGTGAGAATTCTGAGGTGATGGGGTTGGTCAGGGTAGTTAGGTTAGCCCTCATAGGTTTCGGTACCGTAGGGAGGTCGTTGACAAAGCTGGTGGCACTCAAGAACAAGTTGATTGAGGAGAAGTATGGGGTTAGGCTGAGCATTATAGCTGTTGCTGACTCAGGTGGCGCTGTAGTAAAGGAGGACGGGCTCACACCGTATGAGTTGCTGAGGCTGTGTGAGCTGCCAAGATCAGCTGTGAGTACGTTCACTCCTTACGGACTGCCTGGCGCTGGGGTCAGAGAGATCTACAGTAGGGTGGTACCTGACATTCACGTTGAGGCGACACCATCAAACTACGTAGATGGTGAGCCGGGAGTGAGTAACGTACTTTACGCCCTAGAAAGCGGTGCGCACGTAGTGTCATGTAATAAAGCCCCGTTTGTCCTGAGGTTCAGGGACGTAATGGACTCAGCATCTAGGAAGGGGGTTAAGGTGAGGTTCAAGGCCACCGTAATGGCTGGGACACCCCTGATCGACTTGCTGATGAGTCTGAAGGGCTACGAGATTGAGGGCTTAGAGGGTATACTTAACGGTACGACGAACTTCATATTAACTGAAATGCATGAGAACCTAGTCACTTATGAAGAAGCCCTCAAAAAAGCCCAGCTGATGGGGATCGCTGAGTCTAACCCGGACCTCGACGTTAAGGGATGGGACCCAGCCGCTAAGCTAGTCATAATATCGAATGTCCTAGGCATGCCCATGAAGCTAGGTGACGTAGTTAGAGATGACCTGTCCAGACTCGATGTTAGGGAGGTATTCAGGGCTGTTAAGGAGGGCTCGGTGTTCAAGTTTATTGCTGCACTAGACCTCAGGGAGGGCAGGGCTTCAGTTAAGCTAACTAAGGTTCCGAGGGGGAATGTATTTGCCTCCATTACGGGAACGCTGAACGCTGTGAGAATTAGGACAGACGTTAACGAGATCACTATAGTAGGTAAGGGTGCTGGGGGGTCTGAGACAGCACACTCAGTACTGGATGACGTCATAACAGTAGCTCAGGAGGTGGGGAGCTGAGATGAAGTACTTAAAGGTTGTTAAGATAGGTGGATCGCTCCTGAAGAATGGTGGATCGTACCTATCGGTAGCAGAGAAGATCAGGGAGAAGTTCATTGAGCAGGGCTCCAGGGTAGTTACAGTGGTTTCAGCCATGAACGGTGTAACGGATGACTTGATAAGGTCTCTTGCCGGGTCAGAGAGTGCCTTAGGCAGAGTTGTGGAGAGGTACATTAGTGCAGCGGAGTACTTGGGCGGGCGTAGACTTAAGGATAGGGTTGAGGACGAACTACGTAAGCTCAAGCTGGCTCTCGAAGTAGGTCATGCACATGACCCAGCACTGAGAGATCTGGTGCTCTCGTTCGGCGAGAAATTGAGTAAGACCCTGCTTGTTGAGGCCCTCCACCACGCAGGCGTCATGGCTGTAGGACTCGATGCTACCGAGATCATTAAGACTGATGGAACTTACGGGAATGCCTTGATAAAGTACCGCGAGACCTTGGTCAGGCTGAGGAGCTATGTCATCCCGTTGCTGGAGGAGGGGGCGACCCCAGTTATTGAGGGCTTCGTAGGGTCTACATTGAGTGGTGGGGTAACTACTCTAGGGCGTGGGGGCTCCGACTATACTGCAACAGCTGTGGCGGCACTGCTGAGGGCTTCAGAAGTGCACATAATTACCGATGTCCCCGGGATCATGTCAGCTGACCCAAGGTATGTTAAGTCAGCGCATGTAGTACCCGAAATGAGTTACAGGGAAGCCATCGAGGCATCACTGTACGGCTGCAAGCGCCTTCACCCGAGGACATTCCACCCCCTCACCCTTGTCCATGAGTGCAGGGTATACGTGGGTTCCTGGGGAGGGAGCACACTCATAACTAAGATATCTAGTAGGTGCTGTAAGGGGCCTAAGTTAGTGACGTTCAAGCTTAAGGGGAGGTACGCCTATGTAGCGCTGGTAGGTGACGGCGTGAGTGAGCACGGACTAGTCAGCAAGGTGGTTGACCTTCTGAAGTACGCTGGACTGCAGTATGAAGGGATATACGCATTCATGAGCAGGCCCTCCATAGTCCTGATGTTTGAGGAGCAAGTTCTGGGTAGAGCACTAAATACACTGCATGACCTAGTTGTTGAGGGGTGAGTCACATGAAGTACAGGGTTTGTGTCTTAGGGGCTACGGGCCTTGTTGGCCAGAGGTTCGTCTCGCTGCTGGCTAGGCACCCGTGGTTCGAGCTGGAGATCCTGACAGCTTCTAAGAAGTACGTGGGGATGAAGTATGGTGAGGTAGTGAACTGGGTGGTTGATAACTCCATGCCTGAGGATGTGGGAGAGATCGAGATCTCTTCAGTAGATCCTGAAGTAATTGCTAGGGAGAAGCCAGACATAGCATTCTCCGCTCTTCCATCGGATGTAGCTGTGGAGGTTGAGGTCGAGCTACTTAAGAGAGGCATCAACGTAGTCTCTAATGCAAGCCCTATGAGGATGGAGCCCGACGTACCACTCCTGAACCCTGAGGTTAATGCCGACCACTTAGAGCTCGTGAAGCAACAGGTCAGGAGGGGGTGGAGAGGAATCTTGGCTAAGGTACCTAACTGCAGTACAGCAATACTTACCTTAGCACTGAAGCCCATAGCCGATGAATTCGGGATTAAGAGGGTTATTGTATCCACCATGCAGTCAGTATCTGGGGCAGGCTTCAGGGGCGTACCCTCAGTTGCTATTCTGGATAACGTCATACCGTACATTAAGGGTGAAGAAAATAAGGTCGAGAGGGAGACACTGAAGATCTTAGGCAGTGTTGAGGAAGGTAAGATAAGGTACGCTGACATAGGAGTCACAGCAAGCTGCCACAGAGTCATGGTACTTGATGGTCACCTAGAGGCTGTATTTGTTGAGACTTCCAAGAAGACTGCTGTCGAGGAGGTTAAGGAGGTCCTCAGAGAGTTCAGAGGCAATAAGATCAGAGGGATGAACTTACCCACAGCTCCCAGCGAACCGGTCGTTGTTAAGGAGGAGCCTGACAGACCCCAGCCAAGACTTGACAGGATGGCGGGCAGGGGTATGAGCGTAGTGGTTGGCAGGGTCAGGGAGGATAAGGTACTTGGTGGTGTGAAGTTCGTTGTGCTGGGGCACAATACTGTGAGGGGTGCTGCAGGTACTGCCGTACTGATCGCGGAGTTAATTACTAGGGAGGGCTTAATTTAATTAATGAGTTTATTTAGAGCTGGTATTTAATCGTAAATACCTATGTATTAAAAAGCAAGCCACCTACTAACTTCACTAGTGATGTTCTATGGTC
>JAGGTW010000115.1 GCA_021163585.1 Desulfurococcales archaeon
ACTGACGGTAACATCATCCCACTCCATGATTATTACAGAATTAATAAAGACTTTATTAACTTAATAGTCCACTAACTCGAGGATGATGAAGCCGCTCCAAAAAGACCTAATGAAGAGCTCGCGACGAACTGACCTAATAAGCAATATGTCTATCTACTAAGGGCTTAAGCAGGAGGTATTGCTTCCAGGAATTTTGAACTGCTATAGCACTATTACTATTCTTTAAAGTATTGCTAGCATATATGTTTTTTATTTAGTAATGACCCTCTAAGTAGCCCAAAAGGTATGTCAGTAAAGTGTGCACAACCTTAAGAATCTTAAATGATAGCTAATTACTTCTTAGGCCTTAGTTTAGAAAGAGCTTTCTTGAGTGTTCCCGATACACCTAGGGGAATTACAAGTACTCGAACACCATTAACCTCCTTGACGTACCCTAAAGCAGTAATTAGTTTTGTTCTGTAAGGTGCTTTAAAGCGCATCACTCCCCTCATGTCTCGATCACTAAAGTAAACAAGCGCGATCCCCGACCTTGATAGTGCTAATGAGCCGAATAGCTCTCTGAAAGACTCCTTTATAGCGTTTTCTACTTCAGACCCTTTAAGCGAAAACCGCGGATCTGCTTCATTGCCGTAGACCAGTACTTCAAATATGAGGTAACGCTTCCTAATTCTTTTAGACCTCCTTTCCTCAACTGCCTTTAGAAACCTTCTGACAGCCCTACTATTGATAGCTACGGCAAACATCCTTAAACGATCTGCTATGCTCAAGTACTTAATAAGCAGGAATATTGACAGTAGAGTAGCTGCTAGTGCAAGAACTAGACATGTTAAAACTATAGTAATTAAAGAAGTATTACCTACTACCATGCCTCAGACCTCTAATCACCTTAGCTGGAGTTGATGTTACGGCCTTTAGTGCATTAACTTCGTCCACACCTAACTCAATTAGTGTGCTAGTAATTACTTTAGGGTGAAGTAGCTCTAAATAGGTACTTGCACCACTGCATGCTATTAACTGTAATCTACCTGACTCAACAGCACTTACTAAGTAATCAAGTCCTTTAAGATTCCTGCCCTCATTCATGACCTTATACACATCCCTAATGGCTAGCTCGATAGGAAGCCCCAGTGCTACTAAGCGATCCACATGCTTTGGTGTGAGAACACTGAATGCCTTAGAACTCAAGCATACTAAAGCCACTGTACTTCTTAACTTCGGGTATGACTTAAGGTCGCCTGGCGAACTGACTAAGTAAGCCTTAAGTATGTGGCGCTTAGTTCTTAGTAGGACATCAATATTGTTTGAGGTCTTTCTCGGAATGAATAATACACCATTGAGTGTAATAGACCTGCTCAAATCTTCAGCGCATATAACCCGGTAACCCAATCTCCTAGCAATTAGAGCTACCTTATCCAGCTCGCCTGAATTACCAAATCTTGTGTCTATATATACTGATATCTCAACACACCCTGATTAAGTCACTTAGAAAATTACGCATTTCATCCACTGATGTCACCCCCTCAATCGTTGTAGCTAACTTAATGACATCACCTGAATCCAGTAGCCTTATTGACCCTCTATAGGCATCTTGCTTACTCAGCCTTAAGTACAGGTGTGAGGGTGGCCCCACCCTAGTATCTAAAGTAGCGATCAGTATATTCCTCTCTACCTCACTCAAACTGCAGAGCACGTGCTTTAGAGTTTCCAGGGCTTCATTCTTCCTTAATTTTAAGGTAAGCACCCTGATTTCGTTACCGTGGTGGCCTTTCGTAACTACCTCACTTAATTCGACCCTACTCCTCAAATGCTCTGGTAAAATATTCGTAACTGCTTGCCTCACTTTTCCTACGTCTTCAGTTGCATGCGAGAAAACTTTTAATGTCATGTGCAGAACCTTGACCTGCCTCATGGCTATTACTTCTCTATGCCTAATTCCTCAGCTAGATCCCTAGAAACGATCAGCCTAGCACCTCTTGATGCCTCATGCCTCTTCCTTAACATTCTCTCCTTAGCCTTCTTCTTCCACTTCCACTTATGAGTTCCTCTTAAGCCCCTGCTCTTTAATAGTCCCCTCATCCTCCGACCCGCAAGTGTCTTCCCTCTAAATACTCTTTTCCTCTGGCTTGGCTGGGTAATCCAATTAATATCCTTGTCCGCCTGTACTGCTGGATGATGCGGATCGACAAGCACTACCTCAAAGTATTTATACATACCGTCCTCGCCCACATAATAACTTCCTAAGACCTCCAGGTTAGGATACTTCCTAGCAGCCCTTTCCTCAGCAATCAACTGAAGAGACTTAGCTGGAGCATAACCGTAGACACCCATCCTCTTAGGTCTCCTGCCAGACCTTGGTCTTTGCTTCCTCATACCTCCCTTCCTGACCCTAACTCTAACAATGATGAAGCCCTGCTTAGCTTCGTACCCTATGGACCTTGCACGGTCTAGTCTAGTTGGCTTTTCAACCCTAACTACTGCTGGCTGCCTCCTCCACTCAATGAGCCTCTCCCTTATTAACTCCTTCATCTCACCCTCGTAAGGGTTCTTCCACAGCTCCGCTATGTAGTGGTACATCGACTTCGTCATTTCACTTGACACCTCTGCTTCTAAAGAAATTGACTAGCAGGGTTAAAAAGCAGTTCTGTTACTTTATGAGTTGAGGTGAAGTGAACGCCTCCCACAGTACCCGTTGTTGGAGTGATCGGCAAAACTAACGTAGGTAAATCGACTTTCTTCCAAGCAGCAACGCTAATACCTGTTAAGGTAGAGAATAGGCCATTCGTAACCATAGAGCCTAACATAGGTATAGCCTACGTTAGAAAGACGTGCGCTCATGTATTACTAGGATTGCCTAGATGTAACCCGAAAAACTCACTCTGCATTAATGGTATAAGATTCATACCAGTAAAACTAATGGATGTCGCAGGTTTAGTCAGAGGGGCCCACAAGGGAAGAGGACTAGGTAATAAGTTCATGGATGACTTAAGGCAGGCTGATGTCCTTCTCCACGTAGTGGACATGTCTGGCTCTACAGATGTAGATGGCAATCCGGTTAAGCCGGGAACACACGACCCTCTCGAAGACATAGAAACCATAGAATTCGAAGTCAATGAGTGGTTTTATAGTATAATATCCAGGGACTGGATTAGATTTTCTCGGTCTCTGGACACTATGCCATGGGATAAAGTAGTTGACAGCATCTCGAAAAGAGTCTCAGGTCTATCTATAAAGAGAGAACATGTTGTTATGGCCTTAAAGGAGGCTAAGTTGGAAGGGACAAAACCCGGGTCATGGCGCGAAGAAGAGCTTAAGCTCTTCACCAAGAGATTACGGGAAATTTCGAAGCCAATAATAATTATTGCTAATAAAATGGATATCCCCATAGCTGAGGATAACTTGAGGAGAGCAATTAAGAAATTTAGGGACAGGAGGGTCATAGTACCTACAAGTGCTGTTTTTGAATTAGCTCTAAGGAAAGCCGCTAAACTAGGACTAATTAAGTACTCACCCGGCGACACTTCATTCAGTATTACGGATACTAGTAAATTAAATCAAAAACAATTAACTGCACTAGAAATGATATCTAGGTTCATGAAGAAGTACGGAGGAACGGGGGTTCAGCAAGCTCTAAACAAGGCTATCTTTGATGTACTGAACATGATAGTAGTTTACCCTGTAGAGAATATAAACAAGTTTACTGATAGCCAGGGCAACGTACTCCCGGATGCCTACCTGATTAGAAATGGAACCACGGCAAGTGAATTAGCATACATGATACATACAGATCTCGGGAAAGGTTTCCTCTATGCTGTAATAGCTAAAGGAAATATGAAGGTCGGTGCATCCTA
>JAGGTW010000070.1 GCA_021163585.1 Desulfurococcales archaeon
AGCTGGCTGCAGCCTTCGTTGAGGGTATTACTAAGGTGAGAGTACGGTGTCAGCAGGAAACCCTGAGGAAACTGACGGCTGAGTTGAGGAGGGCTGTGCCTGACTTCATAGTTATAGGTGGGAAGGGGCAGGGAGGACTTTCCGACATAGTATTCACAAGCTACGATGTAGATCTGAGTGATGTAGTGAACAAAATAGTTAATTTAGTGGCTGAGACGGTCAGGAATATGCCTGTTAATAGGGAGGCTGTTAACTACCTGGTCAACGAGTTCATGAGGCTTTATAACGTAAGTCTGAGGATAGCTAAGAGCAAGGTAATGGAAACCTATGGTGAAGACCTAATGGATGTTATTGATACAATAGCTTTGCTCAGTCACACGAGAGAGCTGGTGAGCGAGCTACAAAACTACATGATGTTAAGTGAGGGTTCAGGGCTGACGAGCGAGCTGGATGTCATGATCGAGGAGCTCACTGAGGCTATACTCAACTCTGTAGTGACCAATAATCTAGACTCAGCTGTCAGGTACATTGATGCTTGCGAGGAATTAAAGCATAAACTCAGCAGCATGATATCTGATGAAAAAGCTGTTGTTCTAGTCGAGAGGATCTTAGATAAGCTAAGCAATATTGCCGAGATCGGTGTTAGGGCATGCATAAGGAATAAGGCATGTAGGTGCCGCCACTTCTACCCTAAAGTATGATGTCACCCTCCAATATCTTCGAGGATCTCATTGATCACCCTAGCTAGGGACTCAAGAGCCTCCCTAATCTTCTGTTTGCGGTCCTGGTCTAATTTTGAGAAGTTCTTAATTAGGTTACTAATTGCTCTAACCAACTCTGCACCACCTAATTCCTGAAAGAAGGTGCGTATTTCCTTAGCGTAGTGCAGCAGCTCTCTAACAACATGGATGTTCTTCTCGAGTTCCTTCACGCCATCATCAGTAATAACGTAGACTTTCCTCCTCCCCTCAATCCTTGACTCAACGAGACCCATGTCCTCAAGAAGCTGTAGCGTCGGGTATACGACGCCGGGGCTGGGGACGTATTTACCGTCAAACAACTTGCTTACCTCCTGTATTATGCTGTACCCGTGCATAGGTTTGCTTCTCAGTACATAGAGTACTAGATACTTGAAGGCCCCCCGAATTTTTAGCGGAGTTATCGGTGAGTCATGCATGACTAATCTATATCATTAAATGTATTAGAAATTCTTAAGTCTAACCGTGCTCCAAGTACTTATATTGCATGGGGATTACGCTACCTTCAGTCCTCCGAGTACGGTGATGAAAACACCTACCAGTACTAGGCTCATTGAGATTGCTATGTAAGCCGTAATGTGCTGCCCTAAGAACAGGTACGCCAGAACAGAGGCGCCTAAGGGCTCAATAAAGCTCAGTGATGTAATAATGTGCGTCTTAAAGTATCGTAGGAGGTAGTTCATTAGTGTGTGCCCACCTATCATAGGTATAACTGCTAGTAGTATGAAGTATGCGTAGGTTCGGGGTGGGTAGGTAACGATGTTCTCCGAATTGACTGCAGCGTAAATTGCTGTGACAGCTGCAGAGACCAGGTATGTTACTGAGGTGTACTCGCCTAGACCTACCTTCTTTCTTACGACCCTACCTAGATTGAAGTATGTTGCAGCAGCTATAGCAGAGGCAAGAGCTAGGACAACGCCCACTACGTCGTACCCGGTGCTTATTCCGGGGTGAAGGAAGAGTACCACACCAGTAAATGCTAGCAACATACCAACTACCTGCATCTTTGTGGGTGGTTCGCGAAGCAGTACAGCGTCAGCTAAAGCATTGAATAAGGGGTAGGTAATTACCGTAGTAGTACTTACAGCTACAGGTACTAGGAATAGAGACTTCATCCACATTATGAAGTGAGCTGACAGCATCACGCCAGCAACGGTAGAGTAGATAAGGTACTTATACTTATGTGTGATCCCAGCAAATCCCGAGCTACTGGCACATACCGCAGTCATTAATACCCCTGCCACTAAGGTTCTCCAGAAAGCACATGCAACAGCACTGGCACCTGAAAGCAGAACCAAAATTGATGCTGAAGAAATAGATAGGACAATCACGAGGTATAGTAGTGGAGCTAACCTAGTAGCAATTCTAGACATAATCAGACCTTGAATTTACTTATTTACCCTTCCCTGCCCGGTAATCCTGCTCGAACCTCCTAAATAGTTCCTGTTCATCAATAATCTTGGTTCTCCTTTCCTCTATCCCCGCCTCCCTTAGAATAGCCCTAAATATTGAGTGTGCTGTGATCAGTCCCCACACCATATCGCTTCTATCCACAACAACAACATGGTGAATGTTATTCATGTGCATTACTGTTGCCGCAACCTCAACGGACTCATTAAGTCTTATGTGTTGTGGGAGCCTTTCCATTACCCTAGAGACCGAGATCTTTAAGAGCGAGTCTGCAGGAACCTTAATCTTACTGAATGAACTAGTTATGCTTGAGAAGGGCAAGAACGCTGACTTAGGTTTGCCGAAGACTAGCAGAATATCTACGTAGGTCACGATCCCTCTAAGCCTTCCACGCCTATCAATTACGATAATGTAGTGCTTCCCTTCCCTGACAAGTCTTAGCAGGTCTTCAACACGGTCGTCCTCAGTAATGAAGTCAAATTGAGGGAGTAGGTCCCTGTACTTTCTTATGAACTCTCTGACCTTCATGGACAGCACTTTTCTCACTGCAATCA
>JAGGTW010000089.1 GCA_021163585.1 Desulfurococcales archaeon
GGCTTGCACCCGAGAGGTCCCGGGTTCAAATCCCGGCCGGTCCACCACAGCACTGGGGTCTGCCTTATCTTACTCATCTAATTGCTTCTGTACCACATTAGTGATGCAGTGATTCTTATTACTTGCCTAAGCAAGTAACATCCATTTATTTTCCGGGAATTTTGTGATTGAGGCCTCAGGTGGTGGGTAGGTATTCCGTTTACCGCTGTGAAAAAGAATAATTTTCATTTCAGTAAGGGAATAACTATCTCCAGGGTTTTCTCAAGCTCCTTTAAGTAAGCGTTTGCCCTGACGTAGAAGGCGTACGCGTACCTCAAACTGCTAGTTTTTACTTCGTTGAGTTCTAGGCATCTCTGAATAGATTTGTCCGCAAAGTCTATGTCACTGTACGCGCTTGAGAGTAGGTGACTAAGTAGTTCGTCAGGCACCCCCGACTTCTGCGCAAACTCAACTACTCGCTCAGCTGCCCTGACTGCCTCCTCTTTGGCCTTCAGTACATCACTGGCACCTACACTAAAGTTACTTACCCATGGGTCGGGTATGGCTGATACGTCACTTAGGGAGTTCAAGTACGTCATAGCTACTAGCAAGTAAGTAACTGCCTTCAGCCTGTAGCCCCTATTGTAAAGTAAGCTGGCCTGCTCTACATAACTCCTCACTTCCTGAACAGTCAAGTTACCTAAAGTCCTACCGAGATCCTCAGGCATTAACTCAAGCTTCTTAACAACATCAGCGTGCAGTTTCTCGTACAGACCCTCAACATCCCTAAGAATCCTTCCCGAATTACCTAGCCCTGAAGTCAGTAAGTACTCGCTATCAAGAATTCTCAGCCGGGCATCCTCGAGAACCATGGATGCATGAGAGATCAATAGGTGCTCAGGCCTTCCACTTAATTCCAGGATCTGAGGGACTTGATCGAGGAGATCCTCAGCACTACTCAGCAAGTCCTCGACCAAGAGGTAAGTAGTCGGGTAGCCACCGCCTAATTTACTAAGCTCCTTCTCGTACATGTCCTTAACTTCCCTTAATTTAAGCTCCAGTACTCTCACCTCACTAAGTACTGACTCCCTACTTACGGAACCCTCCGAATACTCAATGTAGGACAGGGCCTCCCTACCCAATATAGATGCTAGCCTACACCACCTAAGGCACTCATAACTCCCTACACGGTCCCTCGCTTCCCTCAAGGCCACCTTAGCCTTAGCAATCAAGTCACGAACATAACTATCTGACCCACTGTGCTCTGCGGCTTTCTCTATGATTTCCTCAGCGTACTTCACAGCTCTTAAACAATAGTTACGGTTGACCGGAACAGACGCATTAATGTACGGAGGGTGCAGGTCTATAGCGCTATTTAAAACAGCACTCGTACTACTCAGATTAGGCGCTGAAGTAGCAGCTAAGAACGTAAGCACAACCGCAACAGGAATCACAATAACCAGTAGTCTCCGTACATACATAGGTAAAATCACCCAACATATCTCATGTGAATGCCTGCACGAACTAAGAGAGCATAAGCTTGGGGTTCACAACACCAACATAAACCACCGTAATGGGTAATATACTGTATCATCAACAAACAGTCTAATACAACTACTTAATATACTTTATTTTACTTCCAGCTTGATGAACCATGGAAAAATGTATTAGGGAACATTGGAGAAGTTCCTCAGCACACGCCGAAGGTTCAGATAAATTACTCATTCGGTGTGGAGGACCTAATGCTTTATGTGGATGTTGCTTACTCCAGACAATAAAGGGTTACAGTCTACTACGGTGCCGTCACCTAAGGTTTTACGGTTTAGGTGGGAGCTCCCATATATCGCCTTTCTTGACTTTTCCTTTATCGTAATCGCTCAGGAACTTGAGGTAGGGCATGAGCTCCTTAACTATGATTTCCGCATCCTTCCTCTCATCACCAGTGAGCTTAATCTTCATATTTGCTATCCTCAATTACCCACTCTCATCAGTTCTATAAAAGTGAGTTACCCCAGTTAAGCGGTTGGGCATTACTACTTATTGCCTTAAGGGTTTAATTCAAGATAGGATTAAGGCGGTATCCTATTTCATTATGGAGGAATTACTGGATGTTTTATTACCTCCTCTAATAGTTTCCTGCGGACTCCGGCCATTGAGTACGTTCTACGGGTTTCGTGTGTGTTGAGGAGCATCGGATGCTGAACTGATGGTCAAGGGCTTGCGTACTTTTAACATAATATTATGGTCAGAGTTTCTCGGGGGTGATATTTGGACTTAGTTGCCGTTATAGTTATTAGTGGGGTGAGCGTCGGGTTTGCGCTGCTACTGTTTGTATCACTGCTGTTTAAGAGCGCTCACACAATGATCGCTGAGGTTGGTGGTGCTGGTGCAGTCAAGAGTGAGGTGGCGAGTACTTACAGCGAGGCACCTGACGTAAAGCCTGCCGCTGCGGATGAGGGTGAGGCAGTGCATGAGGAGGTTAAGTCAGCTCAGCAGAAAACCAGTACTAAGAGTAAGAAATCCTCCAGGAAGACCCGCTCCATCGACGCCAGAATACTCGAGCTGAGGAGGAAGGGCTTGAGCATTAAGAAGATAGCTAAGGAGGTAGGACTATCCCCCTCCACAGTGTCTAGGAGGTTAAGGAAGCTGGCGTCAAGAAGAAAGTAGGTTGGTACTCAGTGCTGTTGAGTCGCGAGTAAATTAATCAATAAATTTTCTTTTCCGAAACACCCGCGTCCAGAACAACTTCTTTACTTTTAAACACATTACTTACTGGTGGCTTAGTTTGAGGAAGTTAAAGTCAGCTTCCACACCTGTAGATGATGTTGGGAGGCAGTACCACATACACCTCAGACGTGGGGATGTACCGAGGTACGTCCTCCTCCCGGGTGACCCTGGGAGAGTCCCGCTGATAGCTAAGTACTGGGATGAGTTCAGGGAAGTGGCTAGGCACAGGGAGTACGTGACCTACGTGGGCAGGTATAGAGGGGTTGAGGTCGCGGCTACATCAACAGGTATTGGCGGGCCTGCTGCAGCCATAGCTATTGAGGAGCTCCTACGTGTCGGTGCAGACACATTCATACGTGTAGGCACTACGGGGGCACTCCAGAAGCACATAGGGTTAGGTGATGTGGTTATAAGTACGGCAGCTGTCAGGTATGATGGGACAAGCAAGATATATGTGGGTGTTGAGTACCCTGCAGTAGCCGACTTAGAGGTTACTCTAGCACTTATTGAAGCAGCAGAGGAGCTCGGCGTCAGGTACCACGTAGGGATAACGGCGAGCAGTGACAGCTTCTACGTAGGTCAGGGAAGGCCGGGCTTCAGGAACTACATGCCTGAAGAGTGGGCAGGTATTGAGAGGAGGTTACAGGAGATTAACGTTCTTAACTTTGAGATGGAGTCCGCTACAATCTTCACACTAGCGAACATATATGGCGTTAGGGCTGGCACGGTCTGTGCGGCGGTAGCTAACCGAGTAACAAATGAGTTCATTCCCGACATAGGTGTTGAGGACGCCATCAGGGTATCTAATGAAGCAGTAAGAATCCTCAGTGAGTGGGACACCATAAAGAAGGAGGGGGGCTTCAGGACACCCTCAGTGAAGGTTATTAAGGAGTACCTGGCCAGGAGGGGTGTGTGAGTACATAGTTAAGTATTTCAGTTTAGTTAGTGATGAAGTGAAGGAGGCAGGACATGGTCAAGATCCTAATTAAGGACGCCTCAGTACTTACGTTTTCAAGTAGGGAGGACCTGTTCATTGAGAAGGGGTACGTGTTCATTAAGGATGGTGTGGTTGCTGGTGTAGGTAAGGGTGACCCCCCGGAGGATCTGCAGTACCCTGAACTCTTAATTAACGGAAGAGGAAGGCTGGTGATGCCGGGGCTCTCCTCAGCTATTACTTCAGTCACGCTGTACCCGCTTAGGTACAGGTTAAGGGGGATGTCATGGGGGGAGGTCGGTGACTACCTCTCAGTACTCACGAGGACTGACGTCTACTACTTAGCGGCACTGACTTTCGTTGAGCTGGCTACTAGAGGTGTTTCCTCAGTAATGGTGACTGACGTGTACCTTGACAGCGTGGCTAGGGCAGCTAAGGATGTAGGGATCTATGCGACGCTGGCAGTACCTTTTAACTGTGGCATAAAGGACTTCGACCCTGAGGGCGAGCTGAGGTTACTGATTAACAGGTGGCACGGAAGGGTAGAGGGAGTTAATGCAGCAGTACTCACATGCCGTGAGGACGATGAGGGTGTCTACTCACTAGCTAAGGAGTTCGGTATTAAGGTGTTTGTGCTGGAGCCTTCCTCCTCTGACGTAGTGAGGCACGGCAGCGTGATCTGCGTGAACCCAGCTGAAGGAGGTGGTGCGGGTGTTGTGAGATTCGGTGACGGCTTAAGTAGGTGGGGCCCTGACGAAGGGCTCGGAGTGGGTGTCAGGCCGTCCTACAGCATGCTGGACGTCATTAAGGAGGTAGCTTGGCGGACTGGCAAGCACCCGATCGATGTGTTGGTGGCATCTACATTGGTAAATACTTCACTCATAGGGTTTGACGGCATGGGTGCCGTGGATGTAGGGTCTAAAGCAAATATAGTTATGTTTAATATGTCGGAACCTCCTGGATGGCCCATACCCTCCAGTATTGATTCAGTAGTTAATGCGGTAGTAGGGGGTGACCTGAGGGTGGAGTCACTGATCGTTAACGATGACGTAGTTGTTGATTCTGGGGAGACGTTGAATGTGGGTGCTGACTTAATTAAAAAAGCTGTGAGTAGGTTTGAGCCAGTAATTAAAAAGTACTACACTTTAGGGAAGTGAGTTCACGTAGAAGTACTACCTACTCCTCGGCCTCCCCCGCCTCAACCTTTTCGGATACACCTACAGCCCTCTTCTTTATGTACTCTATAATGTGCTCGGCCTCTTCTCTGCTGACGTATCTTGCGTTCCTCGTAAACTCCTCGATGTTCTCCCTTAAGGCCTCATCAATACTTCTTCCCTCGGTCATTATCTTTAGCTTCTCAACTATGACTGGATTAGGCTCCAGCGCAGCACCCTTCTTGACGTAGGCGATCTCCGCGTTAATTGGTACTACCTCGAAGGCACCGACCTCCCTTTCATCTAGCTTCATGACGTAGAGTAGGTCGCCGTCCTCTGTCTCACCTATCTTCTCGAATGTGTACTGGACTGCGGACTCCATAATGGTCGCCGCCTTCTCCACGACACTCTTAACAACATTCTCCACTTCCTCGTCGGGTACTCTCTTAAATACCTCGATTTTTAATGTGTCGAACTTCCACTCAATAATCCCTGGCTTTACTTCGTAGTCTATAGTCACCCTAACAACATCTCCTTTATTCACCTTTAACTCATCGACGAAGATCCTGTAGAGGACCTTATTCAGCTGGGCTACGTGATAGGCTACATCACCGGCCTTGACGACACCGTCCTTAATAGCGCTCTTCAGCTGCGCGAATGCGGTCCTCCTCAACTTATCAGCGTAAGCGCCAGCGATAACTAAGCCAGAACGTAAGGTCGGCATCTAACCACCGAGAATATACTCAAATTACTGAGAAATAAATATTCTCATGGTAGTGACTGGGTTGGGTAGGGGGAAGTTACTCAGAGAAATAGCTAGGGAGGTCTTCGGCGAGGGTATAGCCAGTAAGGTCTGGGGGAGGATCGAGATAATAGGTGATCTAGCGGTCATCAGGAAACCCCCGGACCTGGAGCTTGATGTGCTGAGGGTGCTTGCTAAGGAACTCATGAAGAGGTTGAGTTACGTAAAGTCCGTGTGGGTAGCAGTAACACCGATTGAGGGTGTGTACAGGGTCAGGAGGTACGTCTACTTGGCTGGCGAGCCGAGGTCCGTAACACTCTATAAGGAGCACGGCTGTGTATTTAAGATAGACATAACCAAGGTGTACATATCACCAGCACTTAACTACGAGCACATCAGGATAGCTAGGCAGGTTCGGGAGGGAGAGTTCATCATAAACATGTTCGCGGGAGCAGGGCTGTTCTCAATAATAATAGCTAAGCACGCAAAGCCGAGGAAGGTCATATCCATAGACATAAACCCCCACGCCTACAGACTAATGAAGGAAAACATCAAACTAAACAAGGTAGAAGACGTAGTAGAGCCAGTACTGGGCGACGCAGGCGAGGCAGTACTCAAGTACAAGGAAACAGCAGACAGGATCCTAATGCCACTACCAGAACTAGCATACAAGTACATACCCAGAGCACTATACGCACTCAAAAAAGAAGGAACAATCCACATATACGACTTCATAACAGCAGAAAACAGAGAAGAAGCAATAAACA
>JAGGTW010000053.1 GCA_021163585.1 Desulfurococcales archaeon
ACAGCAAAAATTTTAAGTCTACGTATAACATCATCAACGGTGGGCCGCGGTAGCTCAGCTCGGTGGAGCGCCGCCCTGGTAAGGCGGAGGTCCCGGGTTCAAATCCCGGCCGCGGCTCCACGCTCAAGAGTTCTGCCGTTAGGACTATAGGTATGCTATGGGTATGTCTCCGAATCTTTTTGATTTTATGACATCACCTGGCTTTAATTCTGATGGTATGAGCCTGACACCGATACTTCTTCTCTTGATGAGGCTCAGTGAGTATGTGTCGTAGAGTATTTTCTTTAGTTTCTCTTTCTTGTAGCTCGCAACGCTTATGGCTGTCATGTCTACACCAGCCACACAGTATGCTGCTAAGTGCACGAGATCCCTTACCTTCAGTTTCCCCTCTGCTGCTCTTTTCTTCAGCAAGTTATCCTCAGCTACAGGTAGCATAACCTCATTAAACCCGGTTACGTTTACATTAGCATCGGTAGCTAGCTTACTAATTAGTTGATTGAGTTTAAATACTGCCCAGCCACTCCCGGGCTCCGATATATCTGCTCTATTAACTAACTCTACAATCTCCCCCACACTCTCACTCATCCATGGCGATAGTGAGAGGTCAAGCCCTAAACACTTAATTCCTGTATGTGCTTCTACTTCACTGCAGAACGCGGCTACCTTCCTCACATAGCTGACGAGAGCTTCGTACATGCTGGGGTCAGTGAGAGCTGCTTTGACAAGGTCCGCATACCTCAGAGCTATACTCACACCCCACAAGTTACTGAGAGAAGTAGATATCGGAAAGTACGGGGTGGTCACGCGCCGCGGAAACACCACAGCCAGTCTTGTGAAGACTTCAGACTTACTGCTGAACCTCCACAAGCACTCCACATAATAGTTCAGCTGCTCCACATCACTGACCAAGACGGAACCAAATAATTCATCACTTAACTCTAGAGAATTAATTAATAACTCGTAAACTCTCACGTCCCTCACATGATCTAAATGCAGTCCCGCAACAACTACACCGCACTCACTAGAAAATATACTTAAGTTCTCCGCTACGTCGCGCAGGGTATTGGCCTTAACATGTTCCAGAGTAGGAAATGAGACCCTGAAGCCCCAACACTCGATGGAGTATTTACTGAGTAGTTTTCTACTGACTTCTACAAGTGACTTAACCCTATCTATTAAGTCTCCCTGATCGCTGCGGGCTTCCGGGTGCTCCGGAACGTGGATAGTTACTGCCCTAATAATTGCCAATACTAGCACCCCTGGCAAGTATTAGTTTGTTCCTTGATTTTCGACGTAACCCTGACCCCCTCGATCACGGTCCAAGGATACTGCCCACCCTCATCCTTCTCGTACTTCTTAACTAAGTCCCACACGTTAAGTAGAGCAACCACAACAGCAGTAAGCGCCTCCATTTCAACGCCTGTCCGGGCACTTGTCCTCACGATAGCCTCAACCCTAACCCTTTTCCTACTAACTACCTGAAACTTCACATCAACGAAGGTGATAGGTATGTTATGGCATAGCGGAAGTACCTCAGGAACCTTCTTGACAGCCTGAATCGCAGCCACCTTAGCTATAGTAAAGACATCACCTTTCTCGATCTTACCCTCCCTGATCAGCCTAATAGTCTCCTCCCTAAGCCTTATGTAACCCTCAGCCCTCGCCTCCCTAAAAACAACGTCCTTAGATGATATATCAATCATTCTAACACTCACGATCACACCTATCTACATATGCGACACAGAGGTTATTGTAACTTTACAGAACTACCACGATAGATTAGTAATGCTGCAAACCCTACACACAATTTAAGCTCAAAATAATCAAACAGACATAGCCCTTAACAGCCTAAATTGCTCATGACATAAAAGGAATTTTAAATTAATGCCGCACGACCTAGGCGTCAGTTACTCTAAATAGTATGCCTATGTCTGCGTTATAGTAGCATGGTCCGCAACCAATACACCATGGTGGCGGGTCCTTCCTGAACTTAAACTTACTGACCCTCATATAGACCTTCACAGGGTAAACTCCCGCGTTTTTCAATCCGCCTGCAACGAATATAGTTTCTGATTCTCCGTAGGAGAGTGACGCCGACATTCCCGCAGCTAACATACATACCCAGTATGGTAGTGAGTCAACGAGAAACGTGACTGTAGCAATAGCAGCTAAGGCAATACCTGCAGCAATACCGACCTTGAAGTCATCCCTGCATGTATCAGTCCAATTAATAATATGTTCAAGTGCGACGGACTCGCCAGGACCGAGAACACCGGCCCCTAAGGACGTACCCGGATACCACCAAGTACTTCTCACCTGTTTGTTCAGGGTCATATATGAAGTTTTGGTACCATGAGGGTATGCCGTAACCGTCCCCACCCTCAATTGTTATACCACTAATTATGATGTCTTCTATGTATGTATCGACTTTTTCGTCACCCGTATACCACCTACTTACGACCTCGCCAGTAAGGTGATCCACACACTCAGCAACCTCTTTATAGTACTTAACAATAGGTCTAGCCCAAACCCAAACATACTTCTTCTGACCAGGATACACCTCCAGCCAATCGTAGAAACTTACGGTCCTCTCCCATACTTTTCCTGCTTTGCATACCTCGATGCTCGCGCCACCGCTCCTGTATTTGTTGATGAGGTCTAACCCCATAGTTACTGAAGCGTAGAATGCTGTGACTTTCCTGAAGTCCAGATTTATGGATGCCCCAATTTTTGTTGATGCTTAGTTGTCTATGAGGAGTGAGGAGTATTGACATTTTTACGTAGTATTCTCCGTTGTAGTACTTTATGTCGTTACCGAATACTGCGGTGTTGTTTTCTGGTGCTATGTAGTACTGGGGTTCCCAGCGAAACCTTATAGCACACCCTATCGTGTCTTCAGGTTTTATTACTTTGACTTCTCTGTTACTTACGTTACCTGCTACACAGGTGGGGCTACCACAAGTTTTTAAGTTCTTGAAGGGGACGTACTGAGGTGCTTGATTGGTTAGGAGTATGTTGAGGGTGTGTTTTATGGTTTCTCCTGCTAGTACTTTTACTGGGTTGTAGGTGATGTACTTGCTGACCTTCTGCAGTACTGCGTGATTTGTTACGTTAACCACCCATAGGTTTACTTGGAGTCCTGCACCGAAGGAGTTCAGGATCGTCTCCCTAGCTCTCCCACTTAACCCCTTTAGTGAGGACTCGACATCTTCTACCCAGTACTTAATGATTTTGAGGAATAAGCCCTCAGCAGGTATTCTCAATGTATTATCATATAGCTCACCCACAAACAACTCGACTTCAGGAACCCCAAGCTGCGGCGGAGCAACCGCAAGCACCTGAGCATAAACTACAGTACCGGGAGGCACTGTCGGCACACCTAAGAAGTCTGCAACAACCCCGCCATCCCGGCCGTGAAACACAACATTAATAACTACTGAGCCCTCCCTGAGGATAAGGCCTGAAGACTGAAGAGCCGAAGCCACTATAATAGCCAGAACCAGCAAGGCAGGAAACTTACCCATGAACCACATCCTCAACAATGAGGGTCATGAAATCACTTAAGTATTTAATTCACTGACCCACCAAGAACCCAGGAAAAATTTTACGCTGAGACACAACTTCTAAAGTAATATTTATCACTCTTAATTAGCAACTAATTCATGTATCCCCTATTTGGCTAGTGACTTAATGATCTTTTCGCTATTGCTAATAACTTAGGTGTATTAAGTAGAATTAATTTTAGAATTCAAGGAAGAGTAGAAATTGAACAGAAAGTTTATGAGAGATCCTACTTGTAGAAAATGATGTACGTAAATGGTGCTGTGGGTATTATTAATATGTGCACTAACACTCATAGTAACAATAGTAATTTGGGTAGTTTTAATTATCTGTTTATTAAATCATTAATTATAATTATTTAGAGTTATTACTTATACCTTAGCTTACTTAATATAGCCTACAGATAGCCTCTCCGTTATCCTACTGGACCATTATTATTTTGACATGTCTACTAACCGGTCAGTTCTTCAGGTCCGCATAACAATTCATTTTGTATTAACTAATTCTTAGGGAATTATTACCCAGTACATTCATGGCAGGACTTGAGATTAAGGACTAGGAAATTAATACGTAAGTTATGCTTCAATATATTTTGAGCTACGTAGAAGCACCCAATGGGGTCGATGGCAATGGGCAAAGAGAAGAGAGGTGGCATGTCTACATTATTACTTGGTATTAGGATGTTTTTTAATAATCCGTTAAGTAGGGTTATTTTGAGGGCTCTTTCACATGAGATCGAGGTGAATGGAAGGAGGCAGGCAATAGTATATAAGGCACTTGAATTGTATGCTGGTGTGGACACCACTTCTTGTTTCACAGCAAGATTTGCTTCACATCTAATGAAGGGAATTATAAAGTTTTTCATGGTTCTGGCTAGCGGTAATGAAGAAGAGGCAAGAAACGCCTTGAGAGACCCAGCGCTTATAAGGGGATTGACAGTAGTTTTTCAGGGACTAGCACTTTATGGCGCTACAGTACCGCAGAAGCTTCCAGCACCATTTCAAGTTGTGTGGAATTTCACCAATATGTGTAACTTAGCGTGTAAGCATTGCTACCAGAGAGCTGGAAGAGCCCTACCTAATGAATTAAATTATGAAGAAAAACTAAGGGTGATTGAGCAATTAGATAAGGCTAATGTTCCATCACTGGCATTCAGTGGTGGTGAACCGACCATACACCCTCATTTTCTTGACATGGTTTATGAGGCCTCAAGAAGGGGAATGTATGTTTCAGTCGCAACTAATGGTATGAGGTTTGCAGATATTAAATTTGCTGAGAAGGCTAAGAAAGCAGGGCTGAGATATGTAGAAGTAAGCATTGATTCTGCCGACCCGAAGAAGCACGATGAGTTTAGAGGTATTGTAGGTTGCTGGGAAAAAGCTGTTAAAGGACTTAAGAATGCTGCTAAATTAGGGTTATCTACAGGTATGGCAGTAACGCTTACAAGAATGAATGTTGATGAAGTCAATGACTTAATTAATCTAGCTGAGGATGTAGGTGCAAACCGCATAATATTCTTTAACTTCATTCCTGTAGGCAGGGGTCTTGAAAATGCTGAAGAATTAGACCTAAACCCATTGGAGAGGGAGAGAGTATTAAGGAAGCTGGCACGAGAAAACTCGAAGAGAAAAATAGAAGTACTCAGTACTGCACCCCAATATGGTAGGATAGTACTTCAAGTAAGTCGTGGACAGGAGATCTCCCCAACACACTTTTACGTAGGCTCGGACCCAGCAGTAAGGGCGCTGACAGAGTATATTGGCGGTTGTGGTGCAGGAAGAATATACTGCGGTATTCAGCCGGACGGTACAGTCATTCCATGCGTATTCATGCCTATTCCCGTAGGGAGCTTGAGGAAGGAAACATTTTGGAGTATATGGATTACCTCACAACTAATGCAGGATTTAAGAGATAGAGAAAAATTAAGAGGTAATGGATTCTGTAAAAAATGCCCCTACAAATACATATGCGGTGGTTGCAGAGCAAGAGCTTACGCATATACCGGAGACTACTTAGAGGGGGATCCAGGCTGTTTCTACAACATCATCCTATGGAAAAAAGTAAAAGAAAAGCTACGGTCACTGAAAAATCTAGAAAGCCTACAGACCACATCTTGGCAAAGCCCTAACCTAGTCTTTAAGTAATTACCGCAAGAATTTGCTTTTTATTACTCTTCTACTCCAGAATCAAATACTACATAATCTCAGTAACTAAAAATAACTAAAATTTCCGTTAATAATCAAGAACTAAACGATTTACTGATTTGTGTGG
>JAGGTW010000019.1 GCA_021163585.1 Desulfurococcales archaeon
TAGATGAAAAACTAATAATTATCTATAATGACAGGATAGAAATCATAGAGTAGTTTCCTCATAAAGTAGCAAGTTATCTACAATTATTGATAAATGCTTGGTGGGCCCGGGGGGATTTGAACCCCCGACCTCCGCCGTGTGAGGGCGGCGTCCTAACCGGGCTAGACGACGGGCCCCTTAATTCGTCCTCTCGTATGGGGTTAAATGCTTTATTGCTATTAGATTTTAAGCTCTATATGGAGAATGAATGTGCTTACCTGCGTATTATGAGTTAATGGTAGCCGGGCGGGGATTCGAACCCCGGTCACGGGGTCTCTTCCGTGTGAGGAGGCCAAAGCCCCGCATCCTTGGCCGCTAGACGACCCGGCTGTGATTATATTTACTTACCTGGTTTTTAGGCTTTAATGGGTTGTTCACGTAGTTACTGAAGATTTTTATATTTGGTGCTCTAACTTCTTCTTTATTATGTAGTGTAAGAGAGCAATTGATGCTGATGGGGTTAAATATGTGAGTCCTGGTATGTGGTAATGCTCCCCTAATGCTAACTCGGATTTGCTAAATTCACCATCATTACCGCTTACAACCACCATTAATGTGCCCTCGGCAGGAGGCTCTAGCTCCTCAAGACTCATAGAGTTGTCTGACTCCTTAACTATCAGAATAGTTTTCGTAGGGCTGAGTAATTCGACAGCATCTTTTAGTACAGGTAGAATTATGAGTGGCATGCCCAGCTTGTACGCGTACTTACTTGCTTCAGGGAGGCCTGTCTGAGCAGCCATACCACTAACCTTAGTCACGACGAATGCCCTAATTCTAGGCTCCGACACTATACCATATGCAGTCTTTACGCTGTCAACGAGCTTCTGCGGCGAGGCCACGTTGTTGAGTACGAATACCAAGTCAACCACATCAACTCACCAGAAATTTAAGTACCTCACCAGCTATAGCTTTAGCTAGTGGAGGAGGAACTGCCTCCCCCACCTGATTGTACTGCTCATCCCTCCCACCAAGAAAGACGTGATCGTCGGGAAAACCCATTAAGCGGGCCTGCTCACGAACTGTTAGTAGCCTGTTATCGAATGGATGAATGAACCTGGAGGACCCTAAGACCGTGGGCGCTAGCCTGTAAGGATGTAACTTAATGAGATTAGGTAACCTCACACCCCCTGCACCCTCATACCGGATCAGCGACTGCCCCCACCTCAACCTAATAACACGTTTTAATTTCCTGTAACTCAGTCTGGGGGGTGGTTCATGATTAGGTATGATGGGTTCCTCGGAAGGCTCTGGCAGGTCATTAAGTACGTCCCATACACGAAGCATATCCGACCTCTTCAAGGGCTTAATAGGTATATTGGAAATGAATACCCTGATACGCCTTGAGGGGGTTCCATAGTCTTGAGCACGTAACACATTAAAGAATAGTTGTTCATACCCTGCTGCTCTAAACTCCTTTCTGAGGGCATCCTTCAGGGGGCCCTCCATAATCGCAGGTACGTTCTCCATCACGAAGACCTTAGGGCTTAAGCACTCAACTATTCTAATAAACTCCAGCACTAGAGCTCCCACAGGGTCAGAGTAGAGCCTGTCAAGAGGCTCGGGTTTCCTGCCCGGGTTTGCTCCAGTGAAAGGTTCGCAGGGTGGACTCCCTATGACTACATCAGCATACCCTCCAGTTAAGTACCTCAGGTCGTCACAACTAATGTTTCTCACATCCTCACACAAAACCACGGCACTCTTAAAATTACCCTTAAATGTTCTAGCAGCCGCCCTGTTACTGTCGATTGCTAGAACATGCTTGAAGGAGGAATTAAAACCTCTTGAAAAACCGCCAGCACCTGAAAAAACATCAATGAGTGAGTGTTCTCTCCTCATTCAGTATTTCCTCTTCAAGACGCTTAATGAACTCCTTAAGTTCACTCTTTATGCTGTTGTTATCCTCGTAAACAAGCATCCCACCACACCTTGGGCAACGGAAGTCATTTTCCATAGCCTCCTCAAACGTCAGTCTCACGTCATCTACGGGGCACGTGTAGAAGGTGTTGCTCTCCTCAAACGTCAGTCTTTCCTTCAGTCTCTTCAGTACTGCTTTCTTCCTCTGTAAAAGTACGTGGTTCAGCCGTGTTATGTCTATGAACCAGTAGTAGATGTACTTATTATCGCTCGGGCTCCTGACTTTTTTGTACATTACGAGACCTAAGTTGTGTAGTTCATAAAGAGCCCTCCTTATGTCTTGCTCACTGAGACCTACTACTGAAACTATGTCGGTGTCAAGCATTTCCTTCTTATTCTTAACTAAGACCTCGAATACTTTAGCACCTATCGCGCCGACATACTTTTCTATGAATGTCAGCACCTCCCCAATATCTCTGCCATCACGCATTTCTCACCACCTTCTTTCCATGAGAGCAGGGCTCAATACGTATCTTAGCATCAGAGTAAATAAAATGTAATTCTCTTCCCTCAAATAATCTGTCAAGAAAGAGGGCTAAGGCTGCAACCTCTGAATGGGGCTGGTGACCTACTGCTATATTGTAGTCAGCCACCTCATAGAAGTACCTAGGGACTTTCTCAGCACCTACTACAACTAAGATGTCTCCAAGAGCCTTCCTTATTTCATCAATAACATCGTCTACGTGGAGGCCGTACATGGTTAGGTGAGCAACCATACCGCCCCTCTCCTTCCACTCTCTAACGTATTTTTTAGATGACACACCAGTCACTACCTGAAAGTCTCTCCTGCCCCACATCTCACACACCTTTCTCAGTGATGTAGTTACCTTCTCATCTGAGATGTCACCTAGTATGAAGCCGTCAGCGCCAAAAGCTCTTGCAACTAAGCCTACATGAGTTGTTATCCTCTTATCCCTCTCTGGTCTGTGACCGATCCTCAATACGTAAACCTGCCTTTTCCTTCCTGACGAAATCAGACACCACCTCCTTCAATACGTCTAAGTTTACTTCCTCAAGAGCTGAAATTCTAACTACGCCCCACCTCCAGGGATATGTATCTGGCAGGACACTCCTAACGGCATCCTCAACCTTACGTCCACGGTCACTGCACAGATCTATCTTATTGAGGGCGATTACTATAGGCTTCCCTACATACCCTATTCTAGACAGTGTGCTTAAGGAAGACCTTAACTTTGTGAGAACCGCGTCCACACCCTCTGAGGAGTCTAAAACGAGTAAAGCCAGGTCTGAGGAACTCACCTCCTCTAACGTAGCATAAAAAGCCTCCACTATCTCAGCTGGTATGTTGCGTACAAAACCAACCGTGTCAACAACGATAGCGGTTAAACCACCCATGTAAGCCCTTTTAGCTTTAGGAGTAAGAGTAGTAAACATTTCAGGGCCCGCAGGCTTGCACTCACCGACTAACTTATTGAAGAGTGTGGTTTTCCCTGTATTGGCATAGCCAGTAATCGCTATGTGCGGGAAGCCTAGGGCTCTTCTCTTACTTCTCTCAAGCTCCCTCCGGGACCTCAGTGAGTTGAGCTCCCTACGTATCCTAGATAACCTACTCTTTAAATGCTGGTAGTATTTATCTATAGCGTAAGCTCCAGGACCTAGGAAGCCAGGTAGTTCCCTTAACTTCGCCCTCCTAACCCACTCTCTAATTAAAGGTAGTTGATGGAGTATTCTCGCCATCTCTATCTGGAGCTTAGCCTCCTTAGACCCTGCGTGAAGCGCGAATATCTCAAGTACTAACATGATCTTATCTATGACATCTACCTTGAGTTCACGCATTAAGTTTACGACCTGACGTGGGTATAGGGTGTCGTAGATGACCAACTTGGTACTTCCATATCCGTTATTACTAAGTCCATCAACAACATTTTTTAGTTCGCTTAACTTACCCTTCCTCACGTACGTTCTGGTATCGGGTCTGTAAGTATTTCTTAATTTAATTACCTCAACGTGCCTCGGTTTTAAGGAGTTTACAAGAGCTAGGGCCTCACTTAAGTCATCTTCCTTAGTGACGAGCACTACATCCTCATTCATTTCTCTCGCTACCTTTCCTCCTAATACGTACTACATCCCCCAGCGTTAACTCCTTAACCTTATGCTGAGTTTGAGCAGTAATAAGTGCCTCAGACTCGACCACCGGCTCGAGGAGTCTAACACCAAGTACCTTCTCCAGCCTTCTCGCAAGGTCTATTGACGGAACTAACCTCCCGGACTCTATCCTCTTAATCACGTTCTCACTTTCCCTGACGGATTCTGCCAGAGTTCTTTGAGACCATCCCAGCTTCTCACGTGCTGTACGTACTTTCTCAGCGAAGTCTGGAACCACCTCATAATTATCCAGGTCAGCGCTCTTGGGTCGCCTTGGACCAGACCTCCGTACAGTTACCCTACTCTGGGGGGTGAGTCTCTTCTTGAAGGAAGGTGCGTACTCTCTAATTTCGGCACTAACACTTCTCCTACCTATTTTAGCGAAGCAGGCCGGACATAGTACGAGTTTAGCACCCTCTATATAGACTATCTTACTCAACCTCCTCTCTATCGGCCTGCCGCACATTTCACAGTACACTATATTAGAGGGCATGGGTATACCTTAAGATAATATGGGACTCAGCATATTTAGGTTTTCTAGCAGAATACTAAATAGTGGTGGAGTATTTTGGCAGAGGTGGACCTAAATAATGAGCGAAGAAAGGGGATCAGTGATTACGTAAGATACTTAGAAATGAGGATACAAGAGCTTGAAGCAGAAGTGACTTATCTTAGGAGGGAGGTCAGCTACTACAAGCAGGAGATCGAGAAGCTTCTGTCTACACCACTCATTGAGGGCGTGGTACTGGAGGTCTTGGAGGACGGGAGAGCGATAGTAAAGAGTTCGACAGGGCCTAACCTCATAGTCAACGTGTCTGGTAGCATTAATAAGGGTAATTTGCGTCCGGGCGCTCACGTCGCCTTAAATCAAAGAGGTTCCACAATAGTTGAGATCCTGCCAGTTAGGGAGGATCCTTACGTCAAGGCCATGGAGATTATTGAGAGACCTAATGTAAGGTACAGCGACATAGGAGGTCTTGAAGATCAGGTGCGGGAGATCAGAGAAGTCGTTGAACTACCGCTAAAGCACCCTGAAGTGTTCAGGGAGTTGGGGATCGAGCCCCCGAAGGGAATACTTCTCTACGGTCCACCGGGGTGCGGCAAAACATTACTCGCTAAGGCAGTAGCTGGTGAGTCTCAGGCAACTTTCATAAGTCTCGTAGCCTCAGAGCTTGCTCAGAAATTTGTTGGCGAAGGCGCCAGGATAGTGAGGGAGCTATTCGAATTCGCAAGAAAGAGGGCACCTTCCATAGTGCTGATAGACGAGATAGATGCAATAGCGGCGAGGAGGCTCGACATAGGGACCAGTGGTGAGAGGGAGATACATAGGACATTAACTCAATTGCTTGCGGAACTAGATGGTTTTGACCCCTTAGATAACGTTAAGGTTATAGCAACTACTAACAGGTTAGATATAATCGACCCAGCACTGCTAAGGCCAGGTCGATTTGACAGAGTCATAGAGGTACCTCTGCCCGGCCTGAAGGGCAGGTATGACATATTCAAGATACATACGAGAAAGATGAAGCTATCAGAGAATGTAGACCTCATGGAGCTGGCTAAGCTGACGGAGGGGGCTACGGGTGCCGATATTAAGGCAATATGTACTGAAGCAGGCTACAATGCTATCAGGTCGAGCAGAAGATACGTAGCAATGGAGGACTTTATCAGAGCTATCAGAAAGGTCTTAGGGAGCAGGTTCAGACCTTACATACCCAGTAGCTCTAGGGAGAAGGGGATAGATAAGCAGGTGGTTTAAGTGTGAGTATAGTAAGGAGAGCAACAGATGAGGAGCTAAGATACCTTAAAGCAATAATCGACCACCAGCTAGGTGTTGACGTAGGTGATGTCTTATTTAGCGGTAAGGTGAAGCTCAAGATATCCAAGAATACAGGTAGGATAAGAGAAGTATATGACAGTAACAACCGCAGGCTAGCTTCTATTAGGGCGTCTTCATACACATTTAATCTCACGTTAGTTGCTGCTAGAGTAATTCATAGAGTAGTCAAACCACCTAAGTTAAGAGCTTTTGTTATTAACGAGGTAGTACCTCATGTCACTAGGGGTAGCACCCTTTTTGCACGCCACGTCCTTAGCATTGATGAGAACCTTAGAGCAGGAGATGAGGTTCTGGTTGTTGATGAAGAGGACAACCTCTTATGCGTGGGTAGGTTGGTCTTATCCCCTCTCGAGGTGCTTCACTTTATAAAAGGACCTGCAGTAAAACTAAGAGAGTGTGTTGGTGGTAGCTGTGGTGATGGTTAAGATATATGTGTACGATGAGTACCAAGAGGTTTTTAGGGAACCCGGGGATTGGGTATTAGTAACGGGCTTTCCAGGATTCGGGTATGTGGGAACTATCGCAACTAGGTATTTAGTAAGCAAGTTAAATGCGATAAAAGTCGGCGACGTGCTCACTAAGTACATGCCTGACTTCACAGCCCTTGAGGACTACGGCTTAATGACACCCTATGAGATATTCATGGTTGAGGGTAAGAAATTACTGATACTAGTCAATAATGCACTACCTCAACCTCCTGAGAGATTAGCATACGCATTGGACTTCGCTAGCTGGTTTAGGAAGGTGGGTGGTAGAAGAGCAATACTTGCTGGAGGCCTAAACATCAAGTACAGGGTAGGTAGTGAGGAGTTTAGGTGGGTATCCACTGAAGGTTGTGAATGGAGGTTTAATGAGCCACAGATAGATAAGGGACTGTACATAGTAGGTCCTCTAGCCCTCTTCTTCATAGCGCTAAAACTTAAAAAAGTTCCAACACTCGCAATACTGCCCTACACGGAGCCCAGTAAGTACAATCCAAAAGCGGCTGCAGTATTCATCGAGAAGATCAATGAAATTCTAGGTCTAAACATAGATGTCGGCGACTTACTTCAATACTCGAAAATTGTTGAGGAAGCTGAGGCAGCCCTTAAGGAAGCAATGAAAGTCGCTAAGGAGGAGAGAGGCCCCAGACCTTACATGTAGGGTGAATTAGGCCTTACTGATTACCGCAGATTTCAATAAACTTCAGTTGCTGATGTACTCCTGATTTAATGTTTTCTTCTAATAACTCTCTCCGCCCCCAGGGAACGTCATTGCATGTAAAGATTAGTACTTTCTCAACAAAGCTGGGTAAGTTACACAGCAATGAGTTAATTTTGCGTAGCATCATCTCAAGTAGGTCGTCCGAAACCGTCATTGGCGCCTCAAATTGTGAATATGGATATGTCTGATCAATGTCTATGGGAACTAAGTCGAAGAACGGTAGGTAAGCTATGAAGTAAACGTCGTCAACTTTTATATCTGCCTTCTCAACTATATAATTAAAAGCCTTAGAATAAGTCGAGGAGCACCTGAAGGGTTTTTCCATTGGCGTGCACGGAACTAGTGCTACTACTTTTTGGTTAATGCTTCTGAACCTGCTTAATAGATTTTTCCTATGTCTGTACAGCTCAGGTCTATAGTACGATGATGTGTCATACAGGAACATTCCATGAATATCGCCTTTAATCCTCGGATCTAGTTTTTCGATCCACTCAACGTACTTAATTATGTGATTAAGTGCCTCCCTTACGGATGGGTGAGTTCTGGCACGTTCCTCAAGTAATTCCCACAATCTACCTTCACGTATTGCCACCTTAACACGTTTTATTTCTTTGTTAATTACGTGTAAGTTGTGGATAGCTATCAGTGTTGTTCTTTCAGCTTTACTCATTCCTAGCAGATCCCTCGGTGTATACCTACTACAGACCTCACACTCGCAGGGGAGATAGTCTAGATCCTCAAGCCTGTATGTTCCATGCTCGGTCATGTACCTGTCTTCTCTAGCATAGAGTATGTATGAGGCAGAGTCAAAAGAATCAACACCTAGTGCGACGAAGAGAGGGATCATTATTGGGTGCCCGCCTCCGAAAAGGTGGACAGGCTTGTCTGGAGGCAGCACCGTCTTGGCAGTGTAAACCATATCTACTACTTTCCAGAACTCGTATTTCTCAAGTACTGTTACTGGACTACCTATGGCGTACATTGAGTAGTAAGGGATCTTGAGTGCCTCTAAAGCAGACTTTCTCACCAGGTCAATGAAGACCCCTCCCTGTATTGGAAGAACCCAAACTGTGTAGCTGTCCTTGATGAATGGCAGAACTTCCTTAGCACGCCGCAATGTCTCATTAACGCTCCATACAGCTTCTTCATAGGAGGCATCATCTCTTGTTGGTATGTCTGCGATGACCGCAATGTCGGAGCTTATCTTTATTTGGAACTCAACTATTTCGACAGGATCGATCGTAACTCTCTCTTTCCCATACATTAGCAGCTGATAAGCACCTGAATCAGTCATTACCACTCCATCAAAACCGGTAATTTTATGGACATCGGTAGCAGCGTCTTTACTGAGTTTTTGCTTTATAATGTACGCATTGGTTATTATTTGGTTAAAGCCTATCTCCTTTACCTTACTGACAGGTACCTCTGTTTTTTGCTTGAACGGGTTCACTACAGGAAAGAAAGCGGGTGTTTCGATCACACCTGACTTGGTTCTAAGCTTACCTATCCTGCCAGCTAGGTCCTTATCCTTTATCTCAAAGTTCAATATAATTCAGCCTAGTTTCTTCTTTTTCTCCTCCATGTACTCCTGCCAAATACTGTATAGTTTGCTTGCTA
>JAGGTW010000124.1 GCA_021163585.1 Desulfurococcales archaeon
CAGCCTCAGTATTGAACACTATGTTAGTGGGTATGTACTCATACCTTCTATGCCAAACATACACAGGCCTACCAACACCATCACATGATATGTCCTCTATGTTTTGGTCACGCATGAGCGGGTCTATCGCTCCAAAACCCACAGCATCCCTCTCGACATAGTAGAGGATCTTGGACCACGACACACCGGGAGTTCTCCCTAATCTGATCCTGTACTCCATTACTATCCTCTTAGCCTCCTTCTTGAAGTACTCTAGGTGGTGCTCCTCCGAGGGCGGCGGCCTGAGTTCCCAGTACAGTATCTCCATGATTTTATCGTAGATATCCTTCTCAGAGCTGGTCAGAGGTATTTCATCAAGCCAATAGACAGTCTCTCCTGTATCCGGGTCCTGAAGTATTCTGGTCCATGCCCAAGGCTCGTAAAGCGGGTACGACTCAACCTCCTTAAAACCCGGAGGTATCTTAAACTTCCTGGGTTTCGCAGCGAGCTTTACTTCCTCATCTATAAACTCCTTTAGAATCTCCACAGGTTCCTCGCTCTTCTCCTTCTTCTTACCTCTCAGTATCCTAGAAAAAATCTTAACCATAGCTACCTAATTCCTCCATACCCTAAGAACTAATATCTGGTTAATAGATTTTAAAAGTGTGTTAGTAATAGAATCTGCTGCCACAGACATAAAACCGTATCATTGAATGAGCACCCGTAGCTGCAGCTATATCGCAGGCATGTTTTCAGATTAGTTTTATTAAGGGATGTATGGAAGTTTTAGCTAGAGGTCATATATGTTAACTACACCTGCACACACAGGGAAGATACTGTGCTCGCTGGTACTCATATTCCTCATAATTACACCTGCGATTCACCACTCCCTAGCCCAGGGAGCAGGTATAGATGAGCTGCTGTCAAAGTACGGCAGCCCACTAGTTGTACCTCTAAGGAAGAACTTGAGCAATATTCAGGCAACATTCATAGACCCTAGCAGGGGGACTGCCCTACTGGTAGGTAGTATTGGTGGAGTTACTGTAGCTACGCTATTCAACACCAAGTACTTCGAGCTGGAGGGAGCTACCTACCCAATACTAGGTGAGCTGACATCCTACGACGTAGATGACACTTACTCACCAACCCACTATGCCTTCGGAAGCAGTAGGGGGGAAGTACTTGTTCTGGGTTCTGAGGATCTAGCCTTCAAGTTCAGGTACATACAGGGCGACGAATTCGGAGTGAGTAAGGTGTTCATAACGAAGGACATTGCTGCCGCTATGTTCGTGGGGAGCAGGACATTCGTTAAGGTATTTAACTTAAGTACCGGTGGCTGGGTCGAGTACGGTGAGGTTGTGGGGAATGCTCCTAGGGAGTCAACAGAAAATATCAAAATAGTCGACCTCTCAATGCTCAAGTTCCTGTACGGTGATAAGGTAGGAACTAAGGACATGATTATGCTGGCGTACTACACTATACCTGTCTATAAGGTTCTCGTACAAGTAATTAATGCATCAACTAATGAGCCGCTGGCTAATACAGTAGTCTATGTACGGAATGATGTACTGGGCACCATATACGAAGGTGTAACTGACCGTGAGGGATACGCACTAGTTCCAGTTGACCTGACTAAGAAAAGAGAGAACTTAACTGTATTTGTTAAATTGGAAACTACTTGCTATGAGTACACATTTACAAACGTGGAGCTCGAACCAATAGATACTAACGTCTACTCTTTAGGCAAGACCATCAGTGTACCGGGAGGTAATCCTGTACAGCCCCCTCAAGTGGTACGAAGGCTTATTCTTGACATAATAGATTTTAGCGATGGTAAGCCGAGACGCATCAAGACTTTAAACAGAGATGACGTAATATCACTTAAGGTACATGCGTTCCTAGATGTCACGGTACTTGACCAAAAATACAAGTACTTGCTAGTACTTAGTGGTAGATTTGCTAACGACCCCAGCTACCCATCGCTCAGGATAATGCATCTCGATTCCTCATTTAATCTGCTTAGTGAGACAGAATACAGACTGTTTTCTGATATATCGGCAGTCACGTACACGCCTGACGGTAAGTACATAGTGGTAGGTACCGCCGGGGGTACCATATACGTTTTGAAGAGTAGTGCTACAGGAGTTAAGTACGAAGTACTTTGGGGGTACCGCATGCCTGCTAAAGTAACATCACTAGCCATGGCCAGTAAGGTGAGTAAGGCAGTTGCGATACTGGCTGGTGATGCAGTAGGGGACATTCAGCTACTCTACCTTCCTACTAGCGATGAATTAGTACCTATTTTACGGCTTAACAAGTCACTCTCATATAATGTGAACTCGCCAGTAACGTCATTATCAACTACGTTAGACCTCAATACTGTAGTTATAGGTACAGCAAAAACTACGTACCTGATATCAGACCTGGGGAACTACTTACTAGAGACAGGGAAGCCGATAGACTTAAGCAGTAGGGAGCTGCAGCAACTGCTAATACGTGCCGTAACAGTAAATCAAACCCCCATATCTAGCGCAGCCGTAAAAATATATGACAGTAGGGGCAGGCTGATAGCTGAGGGTTCAACCGACATTAACGGCACTTACAAAGTAGACTACATTTTACCAGCAACATACAACTTAACTATCGAGCCCCCAGTCGACTACCTACAGAGGTACACCTCACTCATACAGGTATCTAAGGAAGTACAAGAAGTAAATGTGGTGTGTAATTACACAACCATACCAGTATACATCAGTTTACTGGATTCCGAAACCAGGGGCCCTATTGAAGAAGAGGTGACCCTCGCAATTACAGGACCTGAAACCTTCATAAAGTATAATGTATTAAGTGGGAACTCGTCCTTCTACGTTAGATTGCTTCCCGGCCACTACACCGTGAGTGTATCACCCAATAGGTACATTGTAGGTAAGCCTCTATATCAGGGCGCCGAAGCATCACTGGATGTGCCGAAAGATAAGAACGTAACAATATACTTAACACGCAATACATTCAGGCTAACGTTGAGGTTCATTGACGGCATAACACGGGGACCTCCAAGAGAGTCTGTAGAGGCAACCCTGTACAGGAATGGGAGAGTGGTTGCTAGAACTGAGATCAGCACCTACAGAAACATCTTACCTCTGACTTTAAGGGATAAGGGCGTATTCATCGTTAAGGTTAATCCATTACCCCCAGAAAACCAAGAACCCTACTACGTCGGTGCGACATATGTAGTAAATGTAACGAGTGATACGCAGGAAGTGATCTTACTGAAGCCGAACTACATAAGTCTAGTACTCAATATTACAGATGAGAGAACTGGTGAGCCGCCTTTAACCTCCATAAAAGTACTACTGGATGGTGAACATGTTGAGACACTGCAAGCTAATGAGACCAAGGTTGCCCTCAAGGTGATTAAGGGAATTCACTCAATTGCGTTAGTACCGCAGCCAGAGTATAGCTACTTAAAAATACCACTGTACAATGCTACGGAATTACGTGTTGAAGTGTTGAGGGCTACCTCACTGAATATCTCATTAAAGAGAATATACTTCAAAGTACAGTTCAACATTAAAGACCACTATACAGGTAAGGGACCAGTAGAAAAAATTGTGCTACTGGTTAATAACGTCAAGATAGCTGAGATACTTCCTAATGCCACAGCACCAGTTACTTTCAGCACATTTCTGCACTCAGGTAAGAACACTATTCAATTCAAAGGAATGAACGTATATGTTGACTATATTAAGAAGATCGACATCAAAAACGAAACAACCATAAATGTTGAATTACTTCGGAAACTATACACATTGAAACTCATAGTTGTTAATGACATAGGTCAGAAAATAACTGGTGGCACGGTTGAGGTGCTGGGCACTAACCTGAAGTTCGAAACCGCCAGCAGCATAGTCGATGGTGAAGCATATTTAAAGCTACCCTTCGGCATGTACATTATTAAGGTAACTCAGCCTGGCTATGAAGCCGTGAGTACTGAGAGGGTTGTAGACCATGACATAGAGATCTCAGTGGTTCTCTACCCGACAATAATGACCCTGTTAACTAGGTACTTGCCAGTAATCGTCGGTGTCAGCGTAATAGCAGCAATAATAGCTCTGGTATTTAAGTATAGAGCAAAGATCAAGAGCCTAATAGCACCAGAGGAGGAACTATTTTAGCACAGCCACTCCATGATTCCCAACATGTTTCAGAAGCTACCAAACCACTCCACGGAACTCTGTTTAAAATGAAGCTTTTATTCTCTGCAGAAAATCTTATGTGGTGAGTGCATGTGTCACTACCTGAGGAGCTAATTAAGGTTGTCGAGATCACAAGAGCTCACAATAGATGGAGGAGGTTCGAGTGTATAAATCTGATAGCTTCTGAGAATGTAATGTCACCATTAGCTGAGGCTGCCTACTTCACCGACATGATGCACAGGTACGCTGAGGGCAAGCCCAGGAAAAGATTCTACCAGGGTAATATATACACTGATGAAATAGAGCTTATGGTGATGGAGCTGATGAGTAAGTTGCTGAACGTTAAGTACATAGAGCCTAGACCCATAAGCGGAACCATAGCAAATGCTGCTGTGTTCAGAGTCCTCGGAAACCCCGGTGACCAGGCACTTATAGCGCCAGTTCAAGCAGGCGCACACGTATCCCACACTAAGTTCGGTACATTAGGGGCCTTAGGGATCAAGCAGATTGAACTACCCTTCGACTTAGATAACTGGAATATTGATGTAGATAAGGCTGTTAAACTCATTGAGGAGATCAGGCCTAAGTTCGTAACCCTAGGTGCTAGTGTATACCTATTCCCTCACCCAACAAATGAAGTAGCAGATGCTGCCCACGCCGTAGGTGCTAGGGTAGTGCATGACGTAGCCCACGTACTCGGGCTGATAGCAGGGAAAGTATGGCCGAACCCCATACACGACGGTGCTGACGTATCCACATCCTCCACACACAAGACATTTCCGGGACCGCAGGGAGGAATAATATTTACCAACGACGAAAAAATGTATAAGACAATATCAAAGACAGTCTTCCCATGGTTTATAAGTAACCACCACCTCCACAGACTACCTGCAATGGCTGTTACAGCCATCGAGATGCTGCACTTCGGTGAGGAGTACGCACAGCAGGTAGTGAGAAATGCGAGAGCATTCGCGGAAGCGCTGGCGAGTGAGGGGTTCAAGGTACTGGCTGAACATCTAGGCTACACTAAATCCCACACACTGGTAGTTGATGTGCGGGAGCTAGGCGGCGGAGCTAAGGTAGCTAAGCTACTTGAGGATGCTAACATAATTACAAACAAAAACCTACTGCCCTGGGACCCACCAGAGAAAGTGAAAGACCCAAGCGGCTTGAGACTCGGTGTACAGGAAATGACCAGGTTCGGTATGAAGGAGAGCGACTTTAAGGAAGTAGCGAAGCTCATCCGTAAGGTTGCTGTAGACGGCAGAGATCCGAAGGAGGTGAAGAAAGAAGTAATAGAATTCCGCAAGCAGTTTACTGAGGTTAAGTACGCATTCAAGATGCCGGGAGAGTTCGAGAGGAGTCCCCTCCAGGTGCCAATGCTACTATGACCCAACAGCATAGATGGGAGCTGATGACGTGGGAAGCTGTAGGTGAGGCATCAAGTAAGACTAACTCCTTAGTCATACTCCCTATCGGAAGCATAGAGCAGCACGGGCCCCACCTTCCAGTAGGTACGGATTTTTTGATCGCTGATAAAGTAGCAGAACACCTTACTACTGAGCTAAGGAAGAGGAATATATATGCAGTAAAGTTACCTCCTATTCCCTTTGGCCTGAGTGTTATGTGGCGGGCTTACCCAGGAACAATTACCCTCAGTTACGAAACCCTAATAAAGCTGATATGTGAAGTACTGACCTCAGTAATTACTTCCGGTTTCCACAACGTATTAATTTTAAATGCTCACTCAGGTAACTCTGATGCATTACGGGTTGCGGCTAGGGAGGCTGTAGAGCAAGTTGGGAAGGGTAAGGTTGCTGTAGTGACCGTGTGGGAGTTCGTAGGCGATGTAATAAAGTCCGTATTTGAGACGCCGTTCTTTCATGCAGATGAGGTAGAGACGAGTGTAGCACTTGCTCTAGGAGTTCCAGTAGCTAAGAAACCTGATAGGTCACCACCAGTATTTAGGAGGTATGACAGGTGGCACAGCCTTGACCTCACAGAGCGGCCTAAGGCGTACGTATTTAGGTCAGAATCACGTGCCATGCACGGACCGGGAGCCTTTGGCCAGCCTGACAAAGCAAGCAGAAGTAAGGGAGAATTTTTACTCACAGAATTAATAAGTAGGCTGGCTGACTTTGTAGCTGACTTTCTCAAAGATGAAGTATGAAGGCACACTACTCAATAATGCGGTACTCCCTGCCTGCATGAAGGTAGACCAAGCCCTCCTTAATCATGGCGTCAAGCAGTACTTTTTCAGAGCTGCTTAAGTTACGTACTTCACTAATGTGGAGCGGGAACTTAGCCTTAAAGTTACTTAAGAAGTCTTGACTAACAAGGTACCCTGCTACGGGAACCAAAGAGCCGTTGCTTATGTATGACTCCAGAGGCTTCCTAGCGATTTTCTTAGCCTCCTCAACACTGAGTATTCCCTTCTCGCGCAACTCCTTAACAAGTAGGTCCTCACCTGACCTCTCCGACCTCTCCTCGCTTTTATAAGGTCTCCTCCCACCTGACTTAACACTAGCTATTCTAAGCAGATCCAACTCCTGCTCAAGTTTCCTGATTCTTGAGCTTAACCTATCGACCTCGTTCTTTAAGTAATTTACGGTACTTACCAGATCCTCAATAATGTCTTTAATCTTATCCAGATCCCTACTGCCTGGCTCACTAACCCCTTCACTAATTACAGGAGGAACCACGCGAACTACGTAACCTCCCTTAGTAGACCTGACAACATATCCTGCCTCCCTAAGCCTGTAGAGAGCTGCCCTAACAGAAGATAGAGGCATACCTAAAGCATCAGCTATCTCCCTAGGCGTGGCCCCCGGATTATTCTTCAAAAACGCGATTACTCTCTGATCAACACTCAATCTCTATCAGTAAGTTAGTTGCTTATAGGATTATAAAGCATAATGAATAAAGTGTTTTTCCTTAACGCTTCCTAGGGTATATGTAATCCTTAGGCGCTCTACTGAACGGCTCTAAGTATTTCCTAAGAACCTTAGGTACTTCAATAACGCCGTCCTCGCGCTGGTAATTCTCTAATATTGCAGTTATGGTTCTAGTACTTGCTATAGCAGTAGAGTTAAGCATGTGGACGAAGTCCTTCACCATACCCTTCCTACGAACAAACTTTATTTTAAGACGATAAGCTTGCCAGTCCAAACAGTTACTGCAGCTAACTAATTCACGAAACCTCCCCTGTGCAGGGTACCACGCTTCAAGATCGTACTTCATTGCCGCTCTTAGATTAAGCTCTCCAGACGCTATGTTGACTACCCTGTAAGGGATCCCTAAGCCTTGATAAAGTTCCTCTGCGTTACGGATTAACTGATGAAATATATCCCAGCTCTGCTCAGGTAATGTAAAGGCGAACTGCTCTACCTTATGGAATTGGTGAACTCTAAAGATACCTTTTAGATCTCTATTGCCTGCCCCAGCTTCCTTCCTAAAGCAAGGACTGACACCCACATAAAGTAGCGGCAGGTCTTCTTCAGGAATGGTCTCGCCTGCGTGGAGAGTTGCCAGCGGGTGCTCTGCCGTAGCTATTAGGTATAGGTCCTCGCCATCAATCTTATATAGTGCGTCCTTGAACGCCGTGAATTCCTCTACTGCAGACATGTACTTACCTTTAAGCATGTATGGAGGTATGATCAATCTGTACCCCTTATTAGTTAAGTAATCTATGGCGTATGCTAACAGGGCAGCATCGAGCCACACTATATCATCAAAGATATAGTAGAATCTTGAGCCAGCAACCTCACCTGCTTTTAATGTATCACCTAACCTAAGCACGTTCTCGAGCATGTCTGCATGACCGATTACTTCCCACTCTATAACTTCATACTCCATCTTCACCCCCTTACCCTCAGTCTCTGCTATGAAACTGCCCAGATGTTTCCTCTGGACCTTAGCCTTCCCCCACACTCTTATTACTGCGTTGTAGCTTTCATCAGGCCCCACCGGTACTGACTCATGCAGTAAGCTAGGCATACTATCCAGCAGTTGAGTCCTTAACATACTTAACTCCTTAAGCTTCTTCTCATACTCACCAATTACCTCGAGCAACTTCTTTGCTTCCTCAACCTTGGCCTTCCTCACGTCAGGTGATGACCTAGCAATTTCCGAACTAATTACATTGTGCTTATGCCTGAGCTTATTAAGTTCCGTCTGCACCCTCCTCCACTCACTGTCAATACTGATGAATTTATTGACTAGCGAGGGATCCATAAACCTCTTCCTGAGGTTCTCCCTCATCAAGTCCGGGTTTTTACGCAGTACCTCCAGCACTGACCAAGGCATTCTCTCTCAACCACACATTAACCTCAAAATAAGGAGTTTATACATTTTATTTTTCATATCCTACCGAAAAAGCAATGAATGCTAAAGTACTGCTGACCTAGTCCCAGTACTTTCTTGTCCTTATGTACTGTTTCTCAAGCTCATATAACTTAAAGTAGAACTCCTTTTCATCGGTAATAAACAGTATTTTCCTAGCTGTTCTAGGTCCTACACCGTAGGAGGCTAGTGCAACAACTGCTTTCTTACCGTAATTTAATACTAGCTCGGCAGCATCCATGAGTTTCTCAAAAAACTCCTTCTCATCGTGACTCAATACGAACTTGTAGTTCTTGCCCGCTCTTAACCCCTTCCTGACGATCTCAGCTACATCACCCTTATTTCCTCTAAATACTACACCAATTAGTGAAAACCTACATTTTGGGCACTCTATCCTATCGGGCAGGTCAGCTACTCTTGACTCCCAGTAATGACCGCACACCATACAGACCATGATCACTTTCTTGGACATTATTCGCCTTTTAACAAGCTCAGCAACTACCTCTCTGGGCAGGTACTGTGTCCTCACCTTCTCATACCCCCCAGGTACTTTAAGCCCTTCTGATGCCAGCGGCGACATCGATCTCGACGTAATAACAACCGACAGCTTCGTCCTACCCTTGCGGATTCTCTCAAGCAGTACCTCAACCGGTTTGAGATCTAAATACTTGGTTAGTATCTCATTCACGACTTCATGCTTAACTACGTCAGCTTCAGAGTACTTACGTATAATCGACTTTACAACATTAGAGGGAGCTCCTTTAGGGATCAAGCCCACTCTAGACAATACCTTATATGCCACAAACTTAAACAAGGCGGTGTCCTTAATAGAGTAGTAAATGACGTCCAGTAACTCACTGCTACTTAATTCATTAAATACCCTGCTCACCACTAATTTTGCCGTGTCCTCCGGCAACCTATACGGCAATTCTACGTATACATGATACGGATCAACCTTTACGTGCGTACCTACACCCAGCAATTTACTTATGACACCTGTAACAATTAGTGACAACGCCTTATTTCCCAGTGTCCCAAGGCATGCATGGATCACTAGCACTGTTCTGCTAGTCCCTGATACCTCGATTACTACATTGCTCTCCGAAGGTAGTGGGTACCCTTTGCGTACATGATCCTTAATGACGCCCTCCACGTACCTGACTAGCTCACTGTCCGCTATTTCACGGATCCATGACGGCCTATACCCCAGTGCAATAAGTCTTCTTAAACCGCAGACCTCCCTCGCAACCTTAAAATCGACTGGTATGCTTTCCCCTAACCAAGAAGGGATATGCGCCTCTTCTGCTTCTTGTAATTCAACATAAACCTTTCTTGATTCATCATCTATAGCTAAAACCCTCCACACCTTACCACCTAGTACTAGGTTAACGCCCTCCTTCAGTGAGGTAGCGATGAACTCCTCATCTAAACTCCCTATTTGCCTTCTACTCAATACATCTATAACGCTATACTGCAGAGTATCCACTATCATCGTCGTAGTCAAGTAGTATATCTTACCCTTAGTAGTACCCTCAATAAAGTTACCTCGCAACCTTATGTAGCCAAGTTCATTCATAAAGTAAAGCACGATGAGGAATTCGTCAAAGCTCAGATCGAGGAAGGGGTAAGACCTTGTGACTACGCCATATGCTTTGTCCACACTGTACTTAGTGCCCTCAATACTCATTCCCACCAGAGTATGCGCCAACACATCCAGAGACTTAGTAAAGGGCTTGGGTGTCTCAAGTATGCCCTCCAGCGTCCTTCTAGCTATTACTATGGACTCAAGTATTTTATCTGCATTAAATTCAACTGCCGCAACCCCACGGGCTACCAACCACCCCTTATGCATAGATCTTCCAATGCGTTGCAAAAGCTTACAGACCTGCCTAGGAGATGACACTTGAATAACTCCATCAATACATCCCACGTCAATCCCTAGTTC
>JAGGTW010000075.1 GCA_021163585.1 Desulfurococcales archaeon
ATCTCTTAACTCTAAACTCCGTCAGCTTCAGGACATCTCTAAGAAACATCGAGTTTGTTACTGGCGGATCCCTACACGCAAGTCCATACTTAAGGCAGTTCTTCACCTGTGAATCAATAGATTGTAGGACGACGTCAATGAACTCACATACTGCTATATCTCTTACCTTATACACCCCCCTCACTACCACTAACTAGACCAAGTTAAGGTATTTATGTATTAGTACACGGCCATGAACCGTGGCCAATCACGACCTACTTAGTGCTCAGAGCTCGAGTCCTTAATCATTATGCATCATTCACAGCGGAGTCATCATCTCTTAATGTACCTACCGGTATAGAGGTTAAAAATAGCTATTAAAGTTATTATGGATTAATAATTCACTTCCTCCTCAACATGTAAGCAATAGTTACGGCTGCGAGCAAAATCACTATGGCTATTCCTGCCACTAACCCCATTGGAGGTCCTTGAGGCCGCTGCACTCCTGTAGTTGTCTGTGAAGTTGTTGATGTTGGTGATGGAGTAGTAGTTGGTGTCGTCGATGAGGGTGTTGTAGTAGTGGGAATTAGTGAAGTAGTTGTTGTGGTTGTTGCATGGGTGGTAGTTGTAGGTATTTCTGTGGTGGTTGTTGTCGTAGTTGTTACGGGAGTGGTACTTACCGAAGTAGTTGTAATGTAGGGTGTAGTAGTTGTGGTGATTGCTGGTGTTGTAGTTGTTACTGGCTGTACGTAATTTATTTTGCGTTCTGAACTCTCTGACCTGAGACCTGCCCAATCTTCAGCTACTGCTTTAATAATTACTGACGTTGTATTTAGTGGTGGCACTACTGCCTGGTACCGACCGGCTCCCATACTTATTGCTCTAATTACATTCCACGACTCTTCACCCTCCACTTTATACAGTAACTTAACACTACGTAGCCCCCAGCCGATGTCGCTGGCTTTTATCATGACTAGCACTTGATGTCTCCCTGCTACAGGCTTAGAAGGAGAGACGAGCCCTATACTGGCTTTAGGTGGGGCAGTGTCGTTAAATGATGCGAGGATCAGTTTAAAGTCGTTGCCTGGCAGTAAGTCTGTTACCACTTTATAGATCAAGTAGTTACCATAGTGCAATACTGAGTAGTTCTTAATATTACCTACATCACCGTAAAACCTGTATGCTGTAGCTGGCAGCGATGCATTTACGTAGAAGTAGAGGGGTGCGTCCCTGATCTCCAGTCCGAAGGCCTTATCCATGTGAATATAGTATATGCATACCGACATATTATCATTATAGTGTATTCTGGTCTTCTCCAATAGTTCAGTATTAAATGCTGACTCATCACTAAACAGATCCTTTTCTTTAGGCACCTTAATACTTACTGTTCCATTCGCGTAGATGTATATTAATCTAAAGCCCCTGTAATATGGTCTCCCAGCACAAGCTGTAGTGGTGGTTATGAACCATGTCCTCCCATTGTATATTGCTACGGCATCCCTATGTATGTGCCCTGAAAATACCGCTACTACGCCTGGGTGGGTCTCGATCAGCTCCATGAGTTGCCTCAATGAGTTGAAGTTGTTTCTCCAGCTACTGTAGAACTTACTCATTAATGGATTTAAATTCTCGTATGTTCCGGTGTAGTCTCCGGGGTAGTTAAAGACTGGATGATGAAACAGTATTATGGTCGTCCTATTTGCGTACTTGTCAAGTACTTCTCTAAGCCAATTAAGTTGTGCTACGTCCAAGTACCCTTCAGAACCGGTGTCAAGCCCGATTATCGTGAAGTTGCCGAATGTCCTAACCCAGTATGGCTTACCTATGTACCTCCCGTAGTACGTCTGCAGAAATTCATTAAGCGAGTGTACTTGTGCGTGGTCATGATTACCTGGAACTATAAAGGAGGGCCTCCTCAACTGATTGGTTATCAGGTAAAAGTCCTTGAGCGATGACACATCCGACCCTACATCCACACAGTCACCAGTGCAGAAGATCACGTTCACTTCGGGAAGTGCATTAGCAAGCATTGTGTGAATTTCATATCTCTCAGAGGAGGTCATACCGTCAAGGAAAAGCCCTATGTGGGTATCCGTAATATGAAATACCTTCAGAACTGAAGGCCACTTACTTAAAACCCAGAGAGACCTCGGGCTCAGTAATTCAGCACGTTCCCCACCAATACTACCCTTAACAACTATGTCGTATAGCTCAGGTTTAATCTCATTACCTAGCTTGATCGTAACGTACATGTAGTCCTTACTTAAGTATCCAATCTCAAGTATTTCCACGTCATCATCCGAGCTACTATAGCTTAAATTAGGGGCAATCAGCACTACTTCATCAATTGTGAAGTTCTCACCTGCTGTGTAGATAGTTATATTTACCTTACTTCCCAGCACCCCAACAGCGGGTGCCGAATACCTTGGGTCATCTATGTAGATCCTCCCACTTATGGGGATACTTATATAGGACGCTGCTGGTACCGCAAGCACTAGTAGTATAAGTACTAGAGCTATGCAGCTACCAACTGGGTGATTAATTTTCAACTTCTTAACCTCAATGAACTCTTAAGTAGGAGGAATAAAAAAACTATCAATTTTAAGAAGAATTTCCAAAAGCAATTACTTTCTTAATTGAGCTACTCTGTAAAGAGGTATTGTTACAGCTAATAAGGTGAGGCATGCTATATACGGAAGTCTCGGGTCGACATAGGCCAGCGCACCAGCAATTCCCGGACTTACAACAGTAACCACCCTACGTATCGAGGAAAGTACAGCACTGACTACTGATGCCTCATGTCTCCCCATCATACTGTATAGCCATGTCCTCTTAAACACAAATATGAATGAGTCGCCGAATCTCGTGACGAACGCCGCCAGCATGAGCACAGGGATCTCTGTAGTCAACACCATAGTTAGGAGGCCAGCTATTGTTATAAGAGTACCTACCTGCAGTGACCAAAAAGCCCTAGGTTCAGGTATTTTATCAATTACTGCTAAACTCACTAAAGTCGCGATAGATATGAATGCCTCAACCAGTGCTATGTGGAACATATTTCCAGAAAATCTCTCAGTAACCAAGTATACCAGTGCTAGCGCTGGCGCCAAACTCCAAGCCAGCATAAAAATTACGTCAGCTACAACATACACACAATACTTTCTCCAGTTGATATGTACTCTGGTTTCTTTACTGTTTTCATGCTTAAGTACTATTGGCTTGAAAAACAGGAAAACGTAGGGAACCAAAGCTAATTCATACATAGCAAGAAATAAGAAGAGGTACCTGAAGCAATAGGGCTCACCACACAAGTACCCGAGAATATATCCTAATACAGGGTATGAGATAATTATTGATAGTTCAGGCAGCCTGAGGTGCCATGTTAAAGCTTCCTTCATTCTATCTTCAGGATAAATTACTCTCTCATAAGCTGGGTAGAGAAAGTAAAAATAACCTGATGCTTCATCGATTAAGCGGCCAACAGCAACCATTACTGGTGCTAGTGGACCGTAAGCAAGTGAGAAAAATATCAATGAGGCAACACCCATAATATCGATAGTTGCGAGACCTTTCCTGATGTCCACCTGGGTAAAGACCTTACCTAGTGCTATGGTCACAGGCACACCTACTACTTGAGCCACAGTAAATACTATCCCTACTTCAAGTACGGTATATCCCGTCTTAAGCAGGTAATAGGGGAGGGCATACCAAGTAATAAGTACTGGCGAAATCAAGGTATGATAGATGATGTATCGCCTAGCCTCTACAGGTAGCTCACTCCACTTCATGAGCAACCCTCAGAACTTTAATCTAGGGAGAGCAAAGTCGCGCATGCAGACTTTACTTTACATTTACTGCACAGCAATCATAAACATCACCGATGTTTCACGTTGGCTGCTCTAACGTAATTAGGAGGACCTAATAAATATTGTGCGTTGGTTAGACCCGAGCATTCAATAATGCCGATCCTCACCTCTTTTAGTTAAAGAAAGTAGGGAAGCGTTGCTTAAGCGACAGCTTCGAACTCTATCTCCTCCCAGCCCCTTCTCGGAAATATTATTACATCGTCAACCCTAATGTACACGGTCATTTCAGTGCCTGGCCTCACTTCAATGTCCGGATCCAAGTATGCCTTAAAGCTCTGACTACCTAGTCTTATTTTTACTTGATTAAATGCCCCAATAAACATCGTTAAGTCTACGACTCCTGACAGTTCGTTAGCTTCTGCCTTAGGCTTATCTAAGTCAAAGTCCTCAGGCCTCATAATAGCTATGGCTTCATCATTTGTCCTCAGCTCATATCCCCTAGCTAACCTACCCTTAATGACGACGCCGTCACCCACATCTAATTTAACGTTCTCTCCACTAACTTCCACTACCCTACCCATTAAGGCTGTTGACCTGCCTATGAATGTAGCAACAAATAGGTTTCCAGGGCTCATGTAGATCTCTCTTGGGTGCCCGACCTGAACCACCTTACCATCATTCATTATAGCTATTCGGTCAGACAAACTCATTGCCTCCTCCTGGTCATGTGTCACATAGATCGTAGTTATCCCTAACCTCTTCTGAAGCCTCCTGATCTCCTCCCTCATCCTGACCCTCAACTTAGCATCTAAGTTGCTCAGAGGCTCATCAAGGAGGAGTACCTTAGGCTCAACAACCAGAGCCCTAGCTAGCGCAACCCTCTGCTGCTGCCCGCCGCTCAGCTGTAAAGGATACCTGTCCTCAAGTCCCTTAAGCCCCACTAGCTCAATAACCCTCATGACCCTCTCCCTGACCTCACTCTTGGGTAACTTCTTGACCTTCAGACCATAGGCTATATTATCAAATACCGTCATGTGCGGCCATAAAGCGTAGTTCTGAAAAACCATCGCCGTCCCCCTCTCATAGGGCTTCCTGAACGTTACATCAACTTCATCAAACATGACCCTACCCTCATCAGGGAACTCGAAGCCAGCCACGATCCTGAGTGTGGTTGTCTTGCCACACCCTGATGGACCTAAAATAGTGAATAACTCCCCGTCCTCAACCTCTAAGCTGACCTTATTTACAGCTACAACCCTGCCGAACTTTTTGGTCACATCCTTAAGTACTACCTTAACCAAGGTCACACCCCTATAAACGCGTACCTCTGCTTTAGAATGAAGTTCGTCACCACTATTACAGTTAATTGAATACTTATAATGAATACTGCCATAACAGCTACCAGATTAGGCCCCTCAACATACCCACTGTACAGGTACTCATACATAGAGTACGTTATGGGTCTCTGTGAACTCTCAATCCCACCTAAGGTCACACTAACGCTTGTTTCCGCCATAGAGTAGACAAAGGATACTAAAGCACCCCCAAGAATGCTCAGACCTAGAAGCGGTATGACTATGGTTGCTAGAGTCCTCCACCTTGACGCACCTAAATTCATGGCGGACTCCTCAAGTGCTTCATGAATCTGCTGCAAACCAGCGTAGACAGCTCTAATAGTAAATGGTGACCTCCTTATGGCGTACGCGAGTATGAGTAAGAGCCACGGACCTGAAGTAAATGGGTCAAGCAGTGTACTCTTGAATGGAGCCCTTGAAAAAACTAGGAAGTACCCTGTAGCTATGGCTAGGCCCGGTATTGCAATAGGTGACGTAGCTATGGCATCGAGAATGCCTAGCCCAGGGATCCTACCCCTAGCTACTACGTAAGCTGTTGATATTCCCAGCAAGACAATAATGGCTAGTGCAGATCCAGCATATATTAAGCTATTCTTTATTGAGGTAAAGAGCACTGGATTACTCACCATTTCACTGAAGTACTTCAGCGTGAGTCCCTCAGGAAACGTCTTTGTCCATCTCTCAGCTAGTGAGTACATGAAGACACCTATCTGAGGAAACGCTGTAAAAAGCATTGCAGGCAGTATAAGCGCGTATATTAACACTGCTCCAATCATCCCAGGCTTCCTAACGCGAGGGAGCCACCTCCCGCCCCTGACGACCATAGCATACTGCCTCAGAGAAACATACTTCTTTATTGACAGGAATGCCACCATAGCCAGCGCAAGCAGGAGTAAGGATAGTGAAGCCACATACGGAGGTACCTCACCGGTAATAGCTGCTCTTAAACCACTGAATATCTTGAAAGAGATCATGTCGAACTCCCTGAACGCTATTGGCGCCCCGAGATCTTCAAGAGAGAATATGAAGACCACCGCGGCACCAGCAGCCAGCCCCGGAAGCGATAGAGGAAGTGTTACCGTCCTGAACAGTCTGAAGCCCTTAGCCCCTAGGTTTTCAGCCTGCTCCTCAAGGCTGGGGTCTATCTGCACCATACTTGCATACACGTTAAGGTACACGATGGGCCAGAACGTCATTACCTGAGCTATCATGACGCCTGCCAGGTAGTCGACATAGATAATGTACGGCAGATGCAGAATTCTGTGTATGAAGTACGATATTATCCCATCATACATGAACATTTTCCTCACCACGAACGCATTTATGAACGGCGTCAAAAGCAGTGGAACCATAGCTAAAACCCTGAAAAACATCTTACCTGGAAAGTCGTAGCGCGCCATCACGAAGGCTACAACCAACCCAAAAATACTTGCTCCAAGAGTCACAACCATTGAATTGATTAGTGAATTCGGTATTGCTCCATAGTTAGGGCCGAAGAGAGCTATTAGAGTTAAGTTCTCACCACCCATCACTACCTGCCTAATTATCACTGAGGGCCTGGTCGAGGTAAACCTGATCATCGATGGGTCCTGAAATAGGAGTAGTGGTGAGTAAGTTGTTCCTGAAATACCTGGCACTAGCGGAAATACTGCAACAGCAGCTAGCGGGATTATCAAGAAGAGGCCGAAGAACACTACAGGTATTAGTAGCTGCACTACCATAGCGCTATCTAGATAGAACCGTAGCTTCCGCAATAAGCCCAATCACCAGCACCTCCAGCCACACTATGAATCAGTTGTTCCACAAGTTTAAAGAATTACCTTAGAAAAATTCGTGGCATTGACCTGAACAGTCCGGATTACCTCATAACTCGTAAAAAATATCTGTGATTTAAAGCCCTACCAGTAGCTAGCTACCTAACTCACTAAGTATTTTCTGATAGCGCTCAGAAGCTGCTTTTTTCCATGCCAGCATGTAGTGATCTATAACCTTTGGGTCCTTCCCTATTTCAGCGTTAACCCTTATAGCGTCATCCTGCGTAAACGTTGCTTCCCTACCCGTCAGTGGATCCACATAAGTTAGTGGTGAACCAAGCTCATTAAGATACTTCTTGAACTGCTCATCACTTATTTCATTATTGATGTACTTCGTCAGCAGCTTCACCCAGACTTGCTTGAGTTCACTGTTAAGGTCTACTAGAACTGCCTTGAAGTAATATCTCATGGCACTCTCATACATTACGGCTAGAGTATCATTAAACTGTATCTGCGATGTATGC
>JAGGTW010000036.1 GCA_021163585.1 Desulfurococcales archaeon
ATTCTTCATGACGTGAATTCGGGCTACCTTAGCCCTAGCTGCACCAGCAGTAGTGATTACGTAGTCATTCAGTATGTAGTTAAGTCTGCACCTACCTTTTACCTCTCCTGAGAGTCTCATGTATTCTACTAACCTGTACCTGCCTTCGAGGAGTCTGTCTATGACTGGCTTATATTCGAAAGGTGCTACATCGCAGAGGAATCCTCTCTTGCCATACCTAATGGTTATTAAGGGAATTACGTTATCCCCCAGTAAGTGCAGCGTTCTCAGGACGGTGCCGTCACCTCCGATCACTATTATGTAGTCGACACGGTCCTTACCGAGCTCAAATAATTTATCCCACCTTAAACTCTCACCTAATCTACTCTCTAGGTATGCATCAATGCCCTTGCTTTCAACGTACTTAATCACCCTGCTAGCGAGGTCCAGCGCCTCAGGGCTTCCGGGCTTGCAGACGACACCTATTTTCAAGCTCTATCACATAAAACAATTATTCTTCAAGATTAAAGTATTATCTTGGACGGTACCTGAGGGTGTGCTGTAGTTGAGGTCAGAGTGTATTAAGGTACGTGGCAGTGAGTGCTCTAAAGTAATTAAAATTTTAAGAAGTGTGGGGCTGGCCAGGGCTGACCTCAAATTAAAAAAGTGTGGGGAGTTCGTTAAAATACCATTAACTCAGGCTGTACCTAGTGAACTGAGTAAGTTACTGAAGGGTATTAAGTGGGAGCTGTGTGAAGATGAGTTTGAGGAAGTAGTTAAAGGGGTTACTTATAAGGACTTGCTCAAGAATGAACTGCCTGAGGACGTAGTCAGTAGGTTGCCCAGGTCGTATCTCATTATAGGGGACATAGCCGTCCTTCACCTGCCCCCCGAGCTACTTCCCTACGGCAGGGTCGTGGCAGAGGCTGTAATGAAGGTAGCTAAAAACGTGAGGGTTGTTTATGCAACTCGGGGTATTATAGGTGATTACCGTTTGATGGATTTGGTGCATCTAGGAGGTGAGGACAGGTCGTGGACCATACATAAAGAGTATGGTGTACGCATCTATGTGGACATTAAGAGGGCTTATTTTAATCCTTCATTGTCGGAGGAACATAGGAGAGTGGCAGCGAAAGTAAGCAATGGTGAAGTAGTTATGGACCTATTTGCTGGCGTCGGACCTTTTGCACTACATATTCTAACGCTGAGGAGGTGTCGGGTTTATGTTGCCGACTTAAATCCAAGTGCAGTGTCATGCTTCCTTAAGTCTGTAGAGTTGAATCGTAAGAAACTGAAAGGTGAGTACCTAGCAATCGTTGGTGACGCGTTGAAATTTATTGATGTGGTGAGGGACGGTTACGTTGATAGAGTAATAATGAATCTTCCACATAAGGCAGTTAAGTACATTCCCGAAGTACTGAGTAAGGTTAAGGTCGGTGGAGTACTCCATGTCTACTGCATAGCCAGGAACGCTAGTGAATTAGTTGAGGAGGTCATGAAGTACTCTGAAGGAAGAGTGAGTGTTAATGAGGTGGTTAAGGTACTGGATTACGCCCCCTTTAAGTACGTGCATAGGGCTGACTTAGTAAGGGTCAGGTAACGGACCTTTAAGCTATAGCCTGCATCAAGTGCTTACTCTCAGAGGGATTCGCATTCATCACACTCAGCAAGGATGCATCACATCATCGTAAGTACTAGTGTTTCTGTAGTTTTAGCTCTTAAGCTGATCAAGTTAATAATGAACTCGCTCACCTACCTATGCGTGCGGGTTCTACTTGGCTTCAGCTAAATATATGTTGTGTTTATTAGAGATTATTCTAACACTTAATTTGGAGCCTACGGAGAGGCTCTTACCTATGACCGTTATTGTACGGCTTTCCTTCCTGCCCACTGGTACAGCAAGCCACTCATTTCTCAACCAACCCGGGGCCACGACCTTAACTTTGACTTTCCTGCCTACATCATATATAACAGGTACTGTGCGTGTCTTTTTAATCGCGAAGTCTTTTTCGCTGAGTAGCAACTTAACCCTATATTTTTCCTCCAGCTTTCTTAAGTAGGTATTAAACTCTCTCCAGCCCATGTTCTTAATACCTCTAGGGATGCGGCCGTGCTTATGCTTTAGGAACTTCTGTATGCCGAAGGGTGGAAACTTCTTGCCGACACCTACTTTCAGTCCCCACTCAATAATTTCTGGTATGTCATGATCGTTTATTCCCGGCAGTAGGAGTGGTGCCAGCATTACGTCAGTATCTGTATTCCTTATAACGTACTCCGTAATGTTCATGACTTTCTCAACCCTGTACCAGCTGGTTGCAGTTAGGTACACTGCTTTATTGCTGTCTAAAGTATCTATACTGAGATTTATTCGGTCGAGGCCTGCTGCAGCTAGTTCGTCAGCTAGCTTAGTGGTTAATGTTGCGGCGTGAGTTTGCAGGCTAACTACTCTGATGCCGTCAATAGATTTTAGCTCGTGGATTAGGTCAGGTAGTTTGTGGTACAGGAGGGGATCCCCTACCGTGTCTACGTGGGCCTCAATGTCTGTGCCCTTAAACTTAACTATAGCCTTAACCCAGTCAACGAGTAAGTCTAGGTCTACAATGTACTCTGCCTGCCTCCAGCGGGACCTGGGTCCAGCATC
>JAGGTW010000016.1 GCA_021163585.1 Desulfurococcales archaeon
GATTAGGAGTGCCCACTATACACTTCACAGGGTCTTTAAGTTGATACTTAAGTTACTTTCACCAATCATGCCTTTCGTAACAGATTATATCTGGAGGCGGCTGTACTCGCCTGATAGGAGTGTGCATACTGAAGTAATTAGTGAAGAGGAATTGAGGTATGAGGAAGGTAAAGAGGAGCTGATCAGTCTCTTAATAAGGATTAATTCTGCCGTCTGGAAATTCAAGAAGGAACGTAACATGAGATTATCCGATGAGCTTCCCGCAATACTTTATATACCAGCTGAGGGTAAGGACATTGCCGATGATATTAAGGTGCTACATAAGGTGCGTGAGGTAATTGCTGGGAAGCCTGGGAAGTGGGATGTAGTGCTGGACGAGGGCATATATCTAAGGTTGCTGAGTAGGACTCCTTAACTCACTATTTAGTTTCTCAATAAGCTCCTTAAAGGACCTATAGGGTATTCTACACCCTGCTGCATGTGGGTGGCCACCTCCAGACCCTCCTAAGCGCACAGCAGCCTCCCTCAAGAATCTGTTTAGGTCTATGGAGTTCTTGCCTGCTCTCAAGCTCATGATCATTAAGTCATTTCTTCTCTCAGCTGCAATACCTACTACACAACCTGTTATCCCACGAGCATAAACTGCTGCAATACCTAAGCTACCGGGTGGGTCAATAACGTAGGCTATGCTTCCATCAATATTTACATTACTCTTGACCCACTCATAAAGCATTTCATTGTTGCTTGCCTCAACTAGCGCCTTGACAACCAATTCTCCTAGTTGGGATGGCCTCCTATTAACAGCTAGGTGCTCAACAACATGCCTCTTAAAGTCGTACATTCTCCTAGACCCCTCTAGACCCTGTATGAGTATCCCTGCCTCGAAGTAAACCTGTCTCTTATCCCACTTTTCTAGGACGTTCTTAACCCAGGGCGTCTCATCTCTGTAGTCACCTATAGCACCATATAGGGCCACCCTTTCATACTCACTACTCAACTTACCTAATTTACTATAATACTTGAACGTCAGCTCTGATGCTGACATAGAGAGTGAGTGAACTACATTAATGTTCAAATCACTGAGGTTAACACTTATTGGTTCCGGATGATGGTCTATGTATGTGATGTTGCCATCATTGTAGTTATTGAGGGCTGCCAACAAGTCCTTAATATTGCGCTCACTTAATGCAACGTCAACAATGACGACATCACCTCTAGCAGAAGAGGTAAAGTCCTCTATGAGACCAGCTGGGTGCGTGAAGACCACATTAACTTCGCTGTAATCCCTCCTGAGGGCTGCCAGCACTAAAGCTGCTGAGCAAACACCATCTGAATCACCGTGTGCAAGGACAGTCAGCATGTGTGAGACCCCACCAGTTAAACCTATTTAATTATTATGTCATTGAGAAATAAATCATTGGGTTTCCAGCTATTAAAGCCTATTCAGAATTTTCCTTGGGGTGAGGGGAAGTGCCTCAACAACCTGAAAATCACACCCTAATTTCTTAGCTACCCTAATACTTGTAACTACCTCTTTGTCGATGACAAAGGCCTGATCAGACCTTATGAGCTTGTCAACCACTGCTTCAGGACATGAGGAAATACTAGCCCAACGGACTAATCCGTTACTAACTTCTTCATAAATTAACTTAGTATTTAGAGCGCGTCTCTGCATTCTCCTAATGTACTGGTAGCGGTCCTTAAAAACTGCAGGGCAGTAATGAACGTTTATGTCAAGATTTAAGTCCTTAACCCACTCAAGAATTTCAATAGCCAGCTCCTCCGAACCCTCAGCAGCCACCCCATCTGACTTAGGGCGAAATCCCCTCAACCTCAAGCTAAGGTAATTACCCTCACTGAACTCCAGCTCATTTAGGTTAATAAACTCAACACCAATGTCGTGAGCTCTCAAAATAAGTTTCTTCATGTCCTCCAGCGCGCCAGGTAATACTGGGTTCTCGATACCAACGCTAATGGAGTGCTTAAGGGCTACCTCCAGTGCATGCCACGAGTACTCAGCCACAACATGTATTCTCAGCTCATCAAGTCCCACCCCAACTAGTTTACTCAGAACGCCATCATTAATGAGTAGGCCGGTTGTATATAGGTGTATGTGGAACTCACTCCCAAAAAAGTCCTTCAGCATTCTAATAATACTTAGTGTTCTATCCAATCTTACTAGTGGGTCACCGCCAGTCAGACCAACCCCAGTAGAACCTGAGGCAACTAGCTCGCATATTATATCTTTTCTGGAACTTACTGGGCAGTCATTCACATACATTAAATCCTTCCCACGCCTAGCTGGCGATATCGGGCAGTAGAAGCAATTCTCACTACATATGCCAGTAACGAATACTACGGACTTTAATCCCTTAATGCATAGTTCACATCCTTTAGGTAGCTGGCCTACCCAGCAGCCCAAGTCACTGCATGATGCTGGCTTAGCTGACACTACAGCCACCGTTTCGTACTGTGTTACATTGTAGACGTCAATCAATTTCTGACCTACTGGTGAAATAAAATTAACTTAAGTACTGAAGGTCGGCACCGAAGTACTTAATATTTCCCCTACTAATGATCCAGTTAAGGTATCGTAACGTGGAAATAAGAGGTATTAGTCTACGTAATCTGGCAGACTACATACCTCTAGTCCTTACTACATCGTACATTAGCTATACGATCCTTACAACGTTCTTGAAAGAGATCTTCACCTACTCATGCCCGAGTATGTACCTGTATATTTACAGTTCAGCGATCTCGACATTACTCTTAGCCATATCAATAATTCTCGGTGTGTCGGTCTCAGGTCTCTACCTAGACTACCTATGGCGGACTGGAAAGGGGTTAAGGACTCTAGTTATACTCCTGCTGTCATCAAGTATATTGTTTACCACATACGTAGTGACTACGAGGGGATTAAGTCAGGAAATGTTTATTTCCACTAACGCTGTTTTCTGGTTTATTATAGGGTTCTTACTGGGTAACTTGTTAACAAACACCAGCTTGTACACCAGGTACGGCTACGACGTAATGAAGAGAGGCACTGCTGTAGGGGTAGGAGTAGGTCTAGGAGCTTTATTTCATTTGGGGCTTGCTGCTTCAGGACTAAATGTGGCTTTACTAATAATCACCTGCCTAACCCTCTCAATACTTAGTGCAACTTCACTACTAGCTCGTGAAAAGCTACATTCAGGGAAGTACCCGGAAAGAGTAGTTAATGAAGGTGTCTCACTTTACGATACGAGGGTGCTCATGTTCTTAATTCCTATTTACATCTTCTCACTCATGCATGGATTAATTATAAGGAGCCACATACTACCGCATGCTAGAGTATTATTAGCTGATGTAGTGCTAAATGAAATAGTAATGAACTTACCCATGCTCATGTCTGTTCTTGCCGGAATGGTTATGGATTCCTTCGGCAGAAAGGTTGTGGGTATTGCTGGACTTATCGTGCTGGGTATCACATCGGTTTTTATGTTAACAATCTATACGCTGATAATACCACCCATCGAGATAAGTGTACTTACGCTAATATTCAGCAGACTCTCGGCAGCCCTCATAGCTCCCTACATAATGATCTTGTCAGCTGAAATAGCACCTAAAAAATTTGCTGGTAAATTCCTGAGCATATGCTATGGAACAACAGCAGCCGGGGTACTAACAGGTATAATAACACCTGACATACTCAAGTCCTTCTACCTACCCACCGCGATTGGAGCCATGATCCTATTTACCTCAGTCTACATACTCTACATACTCCCAGAGACCCTGCCCCCCGAGTACCTCAGGCGTAAGGAGATTATCAGCTATGTTAAGAAGGCTATGAAGCTCAAAGATAAGTCCAGATCTTCCTAGCTATTTCAAATATCAGCTTGCTGTATGGATGTTCGGGGAGGTCTCTCACCATCATTTTATCTCCATTATATAGGACTACCTCAGGGTAGTAGGGTATTACCTCAAGTAGTTCAGCACCACCAAGTTTCCTGACCACCGACTCACCCAGCCTGAGCGCTTCCTCATGTGACTTAGACGGCACCTTATTAACGATCAGCATAACTTTAATTTCTACTAGACTGTAGATCTCCCTGAGGAGCACTTCCGCCCCTCGCACTTCTATCTTATCAGGGAGGGTGACCAATATAGTAGCATCGCTTGCTACAATAGCGTTAAGTGCCGAATACTGAGGCCCTGGAGGCGTGTCTATCAGTACAATATCTACGCTGTCGTGCCTGAACTTCTTGATCAGTCCAATTAACTTCTTTAGAGCATTCATTTCCCAGCGCCTATCCTTTACAAGCGCCTCTTTAATGGCATCTATTGAAGGATTAGCAAATACTACGAGTAATTTACCTTTAACACCATCATCTATACGTACTATGACGTCATCATCCTCTGCTTCGCCGTTTAAGTAGTCATTTATGAAGTGCTTGACTTTCGGCTCATTAAAGATGTAGTACTGAGTAGGGGCCCTTAAGTCACAGTCCAGGAGAACTACTTTATAATTAAGTGACGCAAGCGCGTAAGCTAAGTTGGCGGCTAGCACTGACTTTCCGCTCCCTCCCCTCTGGGAGTGGATCGCCACCGCCTTCACTTTTACTACTCACCCTCGTAGTAGCTCTCAAACTGAGGAATAATGAAGTACACCTTCCTACCTTTCCTCCTCTTAATTACGTATCCTAAAGTTGCGAGTTGATTTAAGTAAGCTGACTCTACAGCCCTGGCCCTGCCTGTGTACTTCGCTACATCCTCTGACGTAGCCTCACCACCTAGTTTTGCTAAAGCAATCAGGGTTTTCCTCAAGTGATCTGGAACCGACAACAATGTAACCACATCTATGATTCCCGTCCTCAGAGCGTCCTCGACGTCAGCAACACTTCTAAGCGTTTGCGGAACTCTTTGAACTAGTTTCTCTAGCAATTCTATAATCTTGTCTAACTTTTTATTGACATCATTTAATAGTGATGTAGCATCAGCACTTGTATTTTTACTATCTCTCAATTTTAAACACCTATTAAACTTTAACTTAAGGCTTTTAAATTAAGTAGGTTGTTAGGTATCCTAATTTTCCTAGAAATACGGTAATAAGGGAAATCTATTTCTAACAACATGTAAGTATATTTACGGTGCCGTTCTTGAGGGTTGTAGTACTTACTGGCGGGTTTGCCACAAGGCTCAGACCACTAACATTAACAAAGCCTAAGTCTCTTCTTCCAGTACTGGGTAAGCCCCTACTGGACTGGATCCTTGAAGGCTTAGCTAAGTCAGGACTCAAGGAAGTCATACTTTCGGTCAGGTACCTTGCCAGCATGATCAAGAGGAGGTATGGAGATGGCTCAAGAGTTGGCTGCTTTATCAAGTACGCTGAGGAGGTCAAGCCCTTAGGTGATGCAGGTCCTATACCGCTGATCGACAGAGATGTGGGACTGGACTCGACCTTCCTTGTAGTTTATGGGGATGTTTTTAGTAATATTGACTATAAGGACGTCATAGAGTACCATAAAAAGAGTGGTGGTCTAGCTACTCTGGTTTTAACTAAAGTTGATAATCCCTACAGGTATGGAGTAGCTGTAGTAGATGACGACGGTAGAATTACTGACTTCATAGAAAAACCTCCGAAAAGCCATGCTATGTCAAACCTAGTAAATGCTGGGATCTACGTGTTTGAACCCGAAGTACTAAAGTACTTTCCTGAAAAGACACCGTCTAAATTAGCTAAGGACGTCATACCTAAGCTGGTTAATGATGGCGTCATCTACGGCTACATACATAATGGGCTGTGGTCCGACATAGGTGTCCCAGCAGACTACCTGAGGGCTAACTTTGAAGCTCTAACACACTATTACCCAGAGGGGTATATGAGTAAGTCAGCCGATATCAACGGAGCTGAGATCCTAGACCCCGTATATATTGGTGAAGACGTCATCATTGACTCAGAGTCCATCATAGGGCCCTTCACTATAATTAATGAAGGATGTAAGATAGGGAAACAAACTAGAATACTTAATTCCATACTCTTAAGCAACGCTATAGTAGAGGGTTCATCACTGATCATGAAGAGCATAATAGGTGAGAGGTGCTATATAGGGAAGTGGGTCAGGGTAAGTGAAAACTGTGTAATCGGTGATGAGGTTGTTGTGAGGGACTGCGTATATATAGCAA
>JAGGTW010000076.1 GCA_021163585.1 Desulfurococcales archaeon
ACAGTTAAGGTGCCAAAAAATACGGTCTTCGATAAGGAGCTGTATGAGTTAGCTCTCACAGAAGATCAAGTAAACGTAATCAAGTTGATAGAGGAACGTCTGCTACCTAAGGTCAAGAGAAGGCGGCATGTGGCTCTTGTCGTCACAGCTGATAGAGGGAGAGGGAAGTCATCGGCTGTAGGTATAGGCATAGTGGGATTAATTAAGGAATTCCTTAAGCGTAAGAATAAGGTTAGAATTGCTGTAACCGCAAGGGATCCCCTATCGGTTCAGTCCTTAATGACTCTGGCATGTAAGGCGTCTGATGTACTAGGTCTGAAGTACAAGATAATAAAGAGGGACGAAAACATTATCGAGATTAAAGGAGATAGATTTAGTATAGAGTACTGGCAACCATACACTGTTCTCAAGTTAAACGTAGATGTAGTTGTTGTTGATGAGGCTGCAGGAATACCGGTTCCGCTCCTACATAAAATCTGGCTCAAGAATTTGAGAACAATATTCGCGACTACAATACATGGATATGAGGGTGCAGGCAGAGGGTTCTCCATAAGGTTTCTTGGAAGATTAAAGAATGATCCAAAAACCAACCTCATAATGTATGAGATGAAAGAACCGATAAGGTACTCGGCAGACGATCCTATAGAGAAATTTCAATTTAATGTGTTACTATTAGATGCCGAGCCCGACCCCTTAGATGAGGACGACATCAAGGAGATAGAGGAAGAAAGTTTCATATACGTTAAGTACGATCCTGAGTACTTGTTTTCTAAGGATGGTGAGGAGGAGCTTCGCTCGCTATTCGGTATTTACGTGCTGGCGCACTACAGGAATGAACCAGATGATCTGGCTAGAATAGCTGACGCACCCCACCATAGCATTAGGGCACTGAAACTTAAGAAGTCTGGTAAGATCGTAGCTGCTGTACAACTGGCTGAGGAGGGTAGGATACCTGATGGCTTAATTAATGAGTTACTTGTAGGGGGTAAAATACCTGGTAATATAATACCTGACAGGCTACTTAAACATCTAAGATTGAGAGAATTTGGCAGGGGTCTTGGTTGGAGAATAGTTAGGATAGCAGTCCATACAGATGTTCAGGGTAGAGGAATTGGTTCCTTTCTACTTAAGAAGATTATTGAGGAAGCCAAGGAGCGCGGATACGACTGGGTGGGTGCTGGTTTCGGAGTTAGCAAAGAGCTAATTAACTTCTGGTTAAAGAATGGGTTCATGGTTCTTCACATATCGCCAGATAGGAACCCTGTTAGTGGTGAGTATACAGCGCTGGTACTTCATCCACTGAGTAGTAAGTGGAGAGAACTGACCAAAATAGGAAATAATGAATTCTCTGTTAAATTAATTGAAAGCCTTCATGCCGTATACTACGACTTTGAGCCAGACACCGTATACATAATGGTTAGGAAACAGCTTCGAAATGAAGATTATGCCGCTAAAATCGACCTGTCACCTATTCAAGTCGAGAGGTTGAAGGTATATGTCACAGGTATTATGACCTTTGAGTCAGTATGTGATGCAGTTTCAGTGCTGACTAAGAAATTCTTGTTAATGGGTTTAGGCGGGACATTAAGTGAGGAGGAGGGAGTAGTAACTATTGCAAGGGTTCTTCAGGGGTGGGGCTGGGATAAAATATTTGAGGAGTATAGGATCGGGAAAGTGAGAGCTACAAACATACTGAGGCGGGCCGTATCTAAGATGTTAGAGAGTGTGTACTTTGTTCAAGTTAAACCTCCTGAAGTCTAATAGCAACTGCCTAAATCAAATTGAACAATATTCTTAAAATCTGATTTTCGTAGAGACATAAGGGCAAGCTGTGAGCGAGTCTATAGAAGCATTATTTAGGCCTAGGTCAGTAGCGGTAGTAGGAGCTTCAAGGCAGCCAGGTAAGATCGGTTACGAAATTCTCGCAAATATTGTAAGGTACGGGTTTAAAGGGAAAGTATATCCTATAAATCCTAGAGCAGATAGAATATTGGGCTTGCGTGCCTACCCAAGCTTATCGTCAGTAAAGGATTCTGTGGACTTAGTAGTAGTTTCGGTTCCCGCGAAATACACCGTTGATGTAATGGATGAGGCTGGCGAAGTAGGAGCTAAAGCAGCTGCTGTAATTGCTTCAGGTTTTAAAGAAGTAGGTAATGTTGAATTAGAGAGGGAACTCGTTAAGAGGGCGAGGAAGCACGGCATTAGAGTTCTAGGACCAAACATCTTTGGTGTAGTTTACACACCTTCAAGGCTTAACGCGTCATTCGGACCAACCAATGTCATACCAGGTCAAATAGCGTTTATTACTCAGTCGGGTGCCCTAGGAATAGCATTAATGGGTATGACTATTGTTGAGCGTATAGGGATTTCGGCAATAGTCAGTATCGGCAACAAGGCCGACATAGATGATTCTGATCTGCTGCAGTACTTTGTCGATGACCCCAACACTAAGGTGATACTAATATATCTTGAGGGGGTCGAGGACGGCAAAAGATTCGTAAGTATAGCTCAAGAAGTAACTAGGAAGAAGCCAATAATTGTAATTAAGGCTGGCAGGACGGAAGTCGGGGCTAAAGCTGTGGCGTCACACACAGGCTCTCTGGCAGGTAATGTCGTAATATATTCAACAGCGTTTAAACAGGCGGGAATACTTCAAGCTAGAACAGTTGAGGAGGCTTTCGACTGGGCAAGAGCTATTTCGTACCTACCAGAATACAAGGGAGGACCACTAGTAGTTGTAACTAACGGTGGTGGTGCAGGTGTCCTAGCAACTGACACATTAGCGGAAAGCGGTGTAAGACTCAAGGCACCACCAAAATCTCTAGTTCAAGAAGTAAGGAATTTCCTCCCGTCATTTGCATCCTTAGGTAATCCAATTGATGTAACTGGCATGATAAGTAATGAGGGATATGTTAGGGCACTGGTTGCGGCATTGAAGAACCCTGATGTTGGGGCTGTATTAGGAATATACTGCCAGACAGCAGTTACTGACCCTACAGTAATAGCTAGCATGCTTATTAAAGAAGTTAAGTTTATGGGAGGCTTACCGAAGCCTCTGGTGCTGACGCTGATAGGAGGTGAGGAGTGCTACTGGGCAATAACTAAGTTAAACGCTAACGGTATCCCAGCATATTCCATGCCTGAGAAAGCAGCGTCTGTGATGGCTGCCATTATAAACTATGAGCGTTCTAGGAATGCAGTCTGTAAGAGGTTAGAGGAGCTTAAAGCGATATACCACTAATGCTTAAATATTCCCAATCCCCAACTTAACCGGTGAGGAGTATGGAGTACGTCTATGCGTCACTATTACTTCACTCAGCAGGTAAGGAAGTAAATGAGGAAAATCTAAAGAAGAT
>JAGGTW010000054.1 GCA_021163585.1 Desulfurococcales archaeon
ATGACCCTGATGAAATACTTAATAAGTTGCTTGAGCAATGAGTTTAAGGCGGGGTAGTAGGTAGTGGGGTTAAGAGAGCTACTTGAAGCATGGAGGAGGATATTCGCTATAGCTGAAAAGCCTGAGCCTGATGAGTATAAGTTACTCTTTAAGATAACGGTGGGAGGCATATTGCTTGCGGGTGTAGTAGGCTTCATGATACACTTAGCCCTGACATTTATTCAGGGTGGTGCAGGTGGGTGAGGAAGGCGGTAAGGGTAGCTGGCCTATAAAGTACGTCGTCCTAAGAACTACTGCAGGACAGGAAGCTAACGTAGCATTAATGCTTGAATCAATAGCTAAGGGGATGAAGGTAGGAGGACTTTATGCTATTGTTGTACCTCCTGAAATAAAGGGGTACATTGTTATTGAGGCAGAAGGGTTACATGTAGTTCATAGAATAGCTCGTGATATAAAGCATGTTAAAGGGAAGGCGATGGGGTCGCTGAAGAGAGAGGAGGTTGAGAGATTAATAAAGGTCAAGAGGCCCGTCGAGGAGGTAAAGCCTGGGGATATAGTAGAGATTATTTCGGGTCCATTTAAAGGCTTAAAAGCCTCAGTTATATCTGTAGATGTGCAGAAGAACGTTGTCACACTCAACATACTTGAAGCCTCCTACAAAATGGAGGCTACAGTCCCGGGTGATGACATAAGGGTAATTAAGAGGAAGTGATGTAAAATGCCGTGGAAGGTAATAAGGTCTAAGGTGCAGGGTGGTAAAGCCAGTCCGTCACCCCCGCTAGGGCCTTCTATAAGTCAGTATGGGCTTGACGTAAATGAAGTTATTAATAAAATTAATGAATTAACTAAGAAGTTTGAAGGACTTGAGGTAACAGTCAATATATATGTTAATACGGAGACTAAGGAATACAGGGTAGAGGTTAAGTCACCTACAACTACCTCACTTTTACTTAAGTTAGCAGGTGCTTCAAGCCCCTCCGGAGATCCAGCTCATCAGAAGGTTGGTGATTTATCTCTTGAGGATATCGTTAAGGTAGCTATAATGAAGAAGAACGGCTTAACGGCAAAGTCTCTTAAGGCAGCAGTCAAGACCATACTTTCATCAGCAGCAACGATAGGCATCACAGTAAATGGTAAGGAAGCTAAGGATGTTGTGAGAGAAGTAGAAGATGGAATGCATGATGAGTTACTGCTTAAATATGAGGATGAATGGAAGAGTAGTTAGGTGGTGAGACATGCCACTGACTCGCAAGTCTCTAATTGACGCTGTTAAGAAAGCTATAGAGTTAGGAAGGGGAAGGAACTTTAAGCAGTCAGTGGAGCTAATAGTAGTTTTTAAAGGTGTTGACAGGAAGTCCCCTGAAATAAAATTTAGAGATGCCGTTTACTTACCGAATGGGTTGGGGAAAGAGTCGAAGATCCTTGTTGTTGCGGACGGGGACATGCTTTTAAAAGCTAAGGAAGCAGGCGTTGAGACCCTCAGTGCGGACGATGTTAAGGCTCTCAGTAAGAGGGCGATCAAGAAGTTAGCGAGAACCTACGACTGGGTCCTTGTGAAGGCTGACTTAATGGCAACTGTGGGTAGGCTCCTCGGACCTGCACTAGGCCCAAGAGGTAAGGCTCCCATACCTGTGCCCCTGAGTGCTGACATAAGAGTTTTGATCAAAAGGTATAGGAATACCACCAGATTAAGAAATAAGGAGCAGGTTTGGGTTGGCTGCAGAGTCGGCACAGAAGACATGAGAGAGGAGGAAATAGTTGACAATATTATGGCAGTTATAGAGCATATAAAAACAAAGTTTAAGAAACCCTTTGAGACATCTACTAGAGTGTTTATTAAGACGACCATGGGTCCCCCTATCGAGGTGAGTATGTAATGAAAGGAAGTACTAAGGCGGGAATGCTGAAGCTTCTTGAGAAACTAAGCAGAGAGGGAAAAATCCAGAAATCTAGGGTAAGACCAGCGATAACCAAGAAACAAGCAGTCGTCGAGGAACTAAAGAAGCTAATACAGAGCTACAATACTATTGGGCTTATTGACCTCACGGACGTCCCTACACCACAGTACAAGCAAATTAAAAGAGAGCTTGAGAGATACGGGCTCATTAAGGTTTACAAGAATTCCCTCTTCCTGAGGGCAGCTAAGGAGGTTGGATTAAAGAATCTTGATAAACTAGAACCTTACTTAACTGGTACTAACGCATTTATTTTCACAAACATTAACGCTTACGAACTAGTCCTAATGCTTGAGAAGCATACAGCACTAAGATATGCTAAGCCAGGAGATAAGGCAACAGACGACATATACCTGCCTCAAGGGCCTACAGGAATTCAGCCAGGTCCTATGCTGTCAGTCTTCGGTAAGCTAAAGGTTCCTACTCAAGTACGTGAAGGTATTATATGGATCGCTAAGGACACTAGAGTGGCTAGAGCAGGCGATGAAATAAGTCCTGAGCTGTCCTCACTGCTCAGGAAGCTAGATATAAGACCTATCCATGTAAAGTTGAGACTTAAGGTTGTGTGGGACAACGGGCTGGTGCTACCATCCGAGAAGTTAGTGGTTAACATCGAGGAGTTCAAGAACGACATATTAAGTGCTGTAAGCGTAGCTAAGGAACTAGCTGCTGAGACTGCGCTACCGCTTCCTGACATACTGCCTGACGCGATCATGAGGGCGCACTTAAGAGCGGTAGCACTGGTATCCGAGATAGGACTGCTAACACCTGAGACAGCAGAGATAATTATTAGAAGTGCAGTATCTAAGGCATTAGCGCTAGCAGCAAGTTTGGCGGGGAAGGTGCCTGACCTAGGGCTAGGTGTCAAGCTCCTCTCACAGCCACCGCAGCCTCAGGCTGCTCCGGCTGAGGAGAAGGAGGAAGAGGAGGAGGAGAAGGAGGAGGTTAGTGAGGAGGAGATTGCTGAAGGAATATCATCACTATTCGGGTAAGCACTGACTTCATACTGTAACTTGGTCTATTAAGTACTCAAATGGTTTTTCTGGCATTAATTTTGATTTTACTTGCAGTACAGGTAACTAATAAATTCGATTTATATACGTAGTTACAAGGTAGTACCTCAGATGGTGATTGAAATGAAGTTTCAAGTAGACCCAGGTATATATAGGACTCGAATGTTCGAGGAGCGTGGTTATGTAAGACAGAAGTGTAGGTATTGTGGAGCTTACTTCTGGTCATTAATACGTAGAGATGATTGTAATGATGCTCCGTGCACTGACTACACTTTCTTTAATATTAAGTTACGTGTGGGGCCGCTATCAGTTAAGGATGTGAGAGATAGGTTCGTAGAGTTCTTCAGGAAGAGAGGGCATGAAGTAATAGAGCCACACCCCGTAGTTGCGAGGTGGAGGGAGGATCTCTACTTAACAATAGCTTCAATAGTTGTATTTCAACCTCACGTCACTTCAGGGATTGTACCACCACCAGCAAACCCATTAGTTATTGCTCAACCCTGCATAAGGTTGGAGGATATCGACAGTATAGGTTACACGTTTGGGAGGCACCTAACAAACTTCATCATGGGTGGGCATCACGCCTTTAATTACCCTGGTAAGTACGTTTATTTTACTCATGAAACAGTCGAGTATGCCA
>JAGGTW010000023.1 GCA_021163585.1 Desulfurococcales archaeon
ATATGCTTAACAAAAAATCCTCTTATTTTCCGTAGTCTTGTAGGTTTTCTTACTCTTCTTTCTTAGCTAGGACTATCTCGATTGTAGAGACCCTAGTCTGCCTTCCCTCAGCTGTTGTTACTACCTGGCTCCCTATCTTAATGTCCTTGACGTTGACCTTGTCTGGCAGGAACCTGCTCCTCACTATCTCGACCGTGTCAACAGCCTTACTGATAGCTCTTCCCCTAGCCTTAATCACTATTTCCTTTACACCCTGATTCAGCAGGGTTAGAGTCGCTAGCACATAGTTCATTACGGGTTTCTTACCTACTAAGACTACATTACTTGATATTGGACTTGGGGCTTGGGATGCCATGTCTTTGCACCTCTCGCTTTTTGTTTTCTCAGCACTCTACATGTAGGTTAGTCTTATAAATTTTTAGTTTCGACAGTAACGATTTTAGTCCCCTAACACTATTTGAAGGGGTAGGGAAATGGAAGAAGCCTTTAGAAAGGAATTCAACGGCATAGCTAAAATTCAAGAAGCGATGGTGGATCTTGCGAAGAGTTTAGCTGAAGTGAAGTTAACGCCGCAGGACCTAGCAAACCCTGTATCATTTCAGTTAGCCTTTTCAAGACTTTATGAAACCATAATTAACGTTATAGAAAAAGGCGGTAAGAAGTCATTCGTAGCTGAGGTACGCTTTAAAGACAGTCTAGGCAATATAGTATCATTTGCTGTTGACCTAGGGGAAAGCCCTCCACCATTCTCTACTGACAGAGTGAGAGCCAAGATAATTGTTGAACTCTATGAAGAGTTATAAGTAGCAAGTAAATTAGATCACGGCTTTACATAGCTGGAAGGTGCGTTATTTGAATTCAAACAATAACATCCTAAGAATAAGGGTGAAGTTCTGGCTTGATAAAGATGATTTTAGGAAGATCCTGAAGTTCGCCGACTACTTAGGTCGCGAGGGGGGTTACTCGGTTTTCAGAATAAGTAGGAGTAAAGCACTGGCTAACAACCTAAACACTGATGACATTCTTGACATTCTGGAGCGTCTAGGGTTCGAGTACTCACCTGACCTTCCAACACACCTAGACAAATTGCTTTCCGGGTCAGGCAAGGCCGTAATCAGCTACGATGGTAGCAGATTAGTGGTTAAGTTTGACACCTTCCTAGGAAGCAAACTTCACGATACACCTCTGAGGAATATACTGAGGTATAGTAAAAAGGAGAGGGTTTTCTTTGCAGAGCCATTCAAGTACCAAGAGCTTAAAAGTGTGTTAGATAGCTTAGGATTTAACATAGAAGATCTAACCGGGTTTTCTAATGCCCTAGACTTACCTGAAAGTATTAGATTTCGCGGTAAACTAAGGGATTATCAGAATGAAGCCCTAATTGCCTGGGCTAGAAATGACTGCAGAGGTGTCATAGCGCTTCCCACAGGCTCAGGAAAAACCGTAGTGGCAGTTGCTGCTTTAGCCAAGGTTAACTTGAGAACACTAATAGTTGCCTTTACTAAGGAACAATTATACCAGTGGAGAAGAGCCCTCACAGAGTTTACAGATGTAGATGAAGCATATATAGGGATGTACTTCAGTGAAGAAAAAAGAATCGCTCCAATAACCTTAACAACCTACCAGACAGCTTTCAGGCATGTCAGCAAGTTTGCACCGTACTACGGACTGCTCATAATAGATGAAGTGCATCACCTACCAGCAGAGAAATTTAAATATATAGCTACCTCCCTGCCAGCTCCTAAAAGACTAGGGCTTTCTGCGACACCGTACAGAGAAGACGGCAAGCACTTAGAGCTGTTTCCACTTATGGGTGGGGTGGTTTACTCCAAGTCACCCCAAGAACTAGCTGAGCTTGGCTACCTAGCTTCATATGAGGTAATTACAATAAGGGTCATGCTGAAACCTGATGAGAAGAAGAAGTACTTAGAACTGCGACGTAGGTATAGAGGACTGGTTGGTGGCGCTGACTTCAATGAAGTTTTGGAGGCAGCTAGAAGAGGCGATAAGAGAGCTATCGAGGCTTTGAAGATCCATAATGAGATTAAACAACTAGTACAGAAGTCAAAATCAAAATTTGATAAAACCGTCAAGATAATTAAGGATGAACTAAAGCGTGGTGCTAAGATAATAGTCTTCGCACACTACGTTGACCTAGCTAAGAGGATAGCTGATGCTGTTAAGGGTTTTCTGTTAACTGGAGAAACCGATAATAAATGCAGACGTATAATTTTGGAGACGTTCAGGAAAATACATTCAGGCGTGCTAGTAGTTACTACCGTGGGCGATGAGGGCCTAGACATACCCGACGCTAATGTCGGAATTCTTGTTGCAGGTACTGGGTCAAGAAGGCAGTTCATACAAAGGTTAGGTAGGCTATTACGCCCACAACCGGGTAAGAAGGCAATTTTATACGAAGTAATAGTTAAGGGAACTAGCGAGGAAATTCATTCAAGAAAAAGAAAAACTATGGATCTAGGTACTAATACGGGAAATTAAATTAGTCTCTGCAAGTACCTAGAGTACATAAAGTATGCTACGCAAGGCATACTCAACTAGGTATTCGTTAAAACCCAAAAATATTATGGAATTGTTGTGAGGAAGCTCTATAATCAGAGGCATGTCTTCTATATAGAGTAGAGGCTTGCCAATCACACTTAATTTCTTGAACTGGCTTAGTGGAGCTATCTTTATCTCTAAGTTACTACTGGGTAAGCCGTATAAGAGTGGATGAGTGCGCCAATAATAACGAAGTCTTCCAGTAACTTTCTTGAGCTCTACATCCTTGAAGCCTGCGGCATTAGCAACATGCCTCCTATTCAACGATCTGCCTTCATAATCACTGATAGCAAGGGAACCGTCCACTATATTAACTGAGGAGTCGCCTCTGCATGTGAGGCCCAGTTCATTAGCCAGCCTAATTAGAGGTCCACTACCTATACATCGAACAGCTCTCTCACCCGTTGTCAGTAATTTCTTCCCCTCGACCCATACATCCTCAGCTACATTAAAACACCGCAATCTCTCTCTACATGTGCTATCATACAAGACGCTCGCACCTTGATCTTCCTCAATAAAACTAAATGGTGGAAAAACTACGAATTTCTTATTACTTCTTTTATTGCCCCGAAGCACAACTGGTACAACAGACGGCCTTAGGATTAAAGCTACCCTACCTGCTGTATCAGCTAGCAGAAGACTTCTAATTAAGTCCACATATACCTTTAGTTCAACATCCACTAACTCACAAATTATCGAGTGCTCTCTTATCTTCATAGTAATTGCCTATATACAGTAACTTTGATCGTTAAGGAACTTTTAGTTTTATATAGGGAGTTCCTAGCGCCCCTTCACTAACTAAGATTTCACTATAGGTTAAGTTCCTACACATTGCAGGGTAAAAGTTGAAGGTATGCATGCCGTCACCTGCACAGTATTCACTATTACTTACCGTAAACTTCTGCCTAACCATATAAAAACTACGTTTTCATGGCATATCTCTAAGATCTTTCAAGGTAGTGCTCAAACGAATAAATTATCTTACCTGGCACAACATATCATAATATATAAGCTATAGCAGATACTAATTTCAGTACATATTTGACAGATATAGATATGATGAACCTTGTAAGGACTGACCATTGATGAGGTCCAGGCTGCTGATATTTTATTAAATAATATAGGGTTACATCATCCTGATATTAATTCATGAACTAAACAAGTTTATTAGTTTTACCGCAACATGAATATATGAGATATCTATGCCCGCTGCTATTATATTAATAAACACGGAAATCGGGACAGAGTCCG
>JAGGTW010000015.1 GCA_021163585.1 Desulfurococcales archaeon
GTTAGTTAGTGTAGCTACCTCTGCGGCCCGGGAGGTCCTAGGTAGGGAGCTGAAGAAGACCGTATGTGTTGGTGGACTAGACTCCCACTACTACAGCAGTAAGGGAATTGAAGTAATAACCTACGGTCCAGGGCCCGTAACTAACGCACACATAGCTAACGAGTACGTATCAGTGAGTGAGCTACTGAGTGTAGCAAAAGTCTATGCAGCCATAATGCATAAACTACTCCTCTAACACTCTATCCACTATTCGGCGAGACCCCACTAATACCTCAAAGTTAAATGTTAGCACTCCATTCCATTTCCTCTAATTTTTATTAGCCCACCTAACACATTACTGTACTTTAGTGGAGGGGGTGCGGAGACGGATACTGCCCATATAGCACTAGGTTTCGCAATACTGACGTTCCTCTACCTGCTCTTAACCCTCGAAATCATGCACAGAACCTCGGCAGCACTGCTAACTCTTGCTTTAGTCATGATCCTCAACATGTTCCTAAGGTTCGCTGACTTCAGAGACCTGCTTGAGGGCGTTGACCTCGACACGATCTTACTGCTCATGTGCATGATGATAATTGTTGGCGTGCTGAGTAAGACCGGGTTCTTCAAGTACCTAGCATCTAAGCTGCTGGCTAGGTTCTACCGCAACTCACTCATGCTCATCGCAGTCCTAAGCCTGTTTACTGCGGCCGTATCTGCGTTTATAGATAACGTAACCACCGTCCTATTAGTCACACCACTGGTCCTCACAATATTCAGTGAGCTACGCCTAGACCCCAGGCCAGCCCTCCTGGCAGTGATCTTCTCCTCAAACATAGGAGGGACAGCTACACTAATAGGTGACCCACCAAACATAATAATAGGCTCAGTTGCCCGGCTAGGCTTCATGAGCTTCATCAGGAACCTGACCCCCGTAGTAATCATTTGCTTCCTGGCGTACCTGCTGACGTTCAAAATAATGCATAGAAGCTGGTTGCGGAGGTACGGTGAAGTAGCCCGGAGCATACAGTTAGAGGTCACCCATAGCCAAATAGTTAATAAGTCCTTCCTGAGGAAGATGTTCCTGATCTTCGCGCTAGTCATAATTCTCTTCTTTCTTGAAGACTTCCTCAAGTACCCTCCAGCCATACCAGCAATAATAGGGGCAGGACTGGCCGTCACACTGTCTAGGAGGTACGTAAGGATCGAGGAGCTCCTACACTTCGTTGACTGGACAACGCTTGTCTTCTTCATATCCATGTTCATGGTTGTTAGAGGGGTGGAGAGGCTGGGGACCATAGACTTCATAGCGAGCTCCATATCTGCTGCTTCTGCAGGACCTACTGAGGCCTTAATGCTCGTGTTGTGGATTTCTGCAGTAATGTCAGCATTCATAGACAACATCCCGTTCGTCATGGCTATGGTCCCCATAGTCCCTACGGTGGCACTAGCCGTGAACATGCAGTCAACACCGCTCTACTGGGCACTCAGTCTCGGGAGCTGCCTCGGCGGGAACGGAACATTAGTTGGTGCTAGTGCGAACATAGTTGTTGCCGGGATCGCTGAGAGGTACGGACACCATATGTCGTTCAGATACTTCGTAAAGTACGGTATGCCCGTAATGCTGGTGACGGTTGGAGTGTCGGCAATATATTTAATTCTCAGATACGCACTGTAATAATTAGGAAGGGTTCCTGAAGTGATTAATGTCAGGAACGTAGTGGTGTATGCTACTAGGAGCTCTAAGGCTGTGAAGGCTGCCCTACTTACTGCCTCACTATTTCCTGGCGCTGTATATCATATTGTCTCGACGGTACCGACGCTGAGGTCCAGAACCTCTTACACGAGAATGTTTCAGGAAGTAGTTGAGAGCATAGTGGATGACTCAATAAAGGATGTCGAACTAGCGCTTTTGAGCAGAGGCATTGAAGTTCTAAGGAAGAAGGTGCTGAGGGGTGACCTGGTAAGGAGTGTGGTAGACTATGTCCTGAGAACTAAGGCGGACTTCATAGTCACAGGCTCCTCCTCAGCGAGCTTCATAGCCAATATCATACTAAAGATCGTGAAGAGCGTGAACATCCAGGAAACTCGGGTGCCCCTCCTAGTGCACACACCCAAGGCTAGGGACGTAGGTGCGGTCAGTGAAGTCGCATTAATTACTCACTCAGCTGGTCCCGAAGACCTCCCAACCCTACTAGCTATTGAGGTTTCAAAAAAGTTCAGGGCTGTACTGAGGGTCATCCCACTAACTGAGATGAAATGGCTGAGTAAGTCCGCATTAAGTGAGGGCTTAGGAGCAGGTGAAGTGAACTTGATCATAGAGAACGTACCTGCAGGCGGTAGCGTAGCTGATGAAGTGCTAAAGATGACCAAGTACAGTGACTTCATCATACTGAAGGAGGTGAGGGGCACAGGTCTTACTCAAGTACTTGAAAAGAGGGTTTTATGCGAGTCAACAGCACCCGTAGTAATTACCTAGCGCACTTATTTAGATTCCTCTCCACCCTGAACCTTCACCTTAGGTCTAATGAAGCTGTAGGCTCCCAAGATAATTAAGATTATTAAAAACATCATCAGCTTAGTCTGAGTAATCCCCTCATCACCCTCACCTTCAGCAGGGGTCTCCCCACCACTCGGAGGCAGTGTAGCACCCACTACCACATGCGCTATGATGAACGTTAAGACAGTCAGCAACAATACCCAATGCCGCACTGTGATCACCTTCTTATCCATCAGGTACTGCCCATGCCCTAACCGCGCCAGGCAATATAAGTGTGTAGCATCCAGTACTAACTCCTTACGTACTCGTAAAGGCTCCTGCCTTGAGGAGTGAAGACCTTACTCACCACCTTCTCAATGACCTCAGCTGGCACGCTGTGCCTACTCATTAAGAACTCAGCTAGCTCCCTCCGCGTCGGGTTCTTCATTAATGCACCACTTAATAGAGCATGCTTCACCGTGAGCCTTATCTGCCA
>JAGGTW010000082.1 GCA_021163585.1 Desulfurococcales archaeon
CATAACATGCAAGTGGTACTAGATCGCCACCTACGACAGCATAGACGTAATTTTCCTTAAGTTCACTTAACTTACTTAATTCAATACACTCACCTCTAATATTTACGCAGTAGTCATTACTCACGTACTTTATTACTTCAGTAGTTAATCCCATGTCCAGCGTAGCCGTAATTGCTGACCTCCCCTCTCTGACGTTGCCCCATATCTTCATAGCTACCTCTCTGGTAAGTACTGGAACGTTCTTAGGTTTAAATACGTACCTGTACCTACTGGCCCACTTCAGGATATTGTCAATCACTAGAGTATTGTCCCCCACATAACTTAAGTAAGCCTAAAGTAATATTAACGTCAATGAGAGTGAATACCTAGATTTGCTGTAGTACTGAATTTTAATGCTCTTAATGGAGCTCACTCAGAACCAGCTTCTTCAGCTAATCTACTGTATTCAATGTAGGCAAGCCCCAATAGGTGGGATACCGCTCTTAAGTACCTCCTCAGATCCCCTGACATGACCACATGGTGATTAGCTAAGGCGATTTGAGGGAAAACTTCTGCTGGGAAGTCCAGCCTCAATACAGCCTGCGTTCTGCACATTAAGTCACTCAACTGTCCGGACTTAAGCACTACTGACTTCGCTGCTGCAATAGCCGTAAACTCGTAGTCAACTGACGCTAAGGTCACTTCCCTGTACTTCAATTCTCCAGTAAGTCCATAAGGATAGCCGGACTCGAAGTGGCTGATAGCTCTAGGATTGGTGAGTAACTCTAAGGCCGCTGTGCAGTGTGCTAGGTAAAGTTTACCCTCACTAATGGACGAGGGATTAGCGATCCAGCCACTTAATCCCGTAAGGTATTTCGAAAGCATCATCAAGAACAGTGCGTTCAAGTCTGCCTCACACCCTGCTATATATCCGTTACTGTTGAGTACAGCAAGTGCAAGGCAGGGTGTCACCTTGTGCTTAATTAAATACGGAAAGCAATTGACAGCAATGGCACTGTAGTCGCCTCTCATAAACAGCTTCTTTAATGCAGCATATATGGCTCCGATCTCCTTAAGTTGTTCCCCACTAGCTCCTGGTACATCACGTACTATCTCCAGAAACTCCTTGACATAAGTAGAATCTCTCTGTGACATAATTAAGGACTCAAACTCACTAGTAGATATGATACTGACTTCAGCATTAAAGGATCTTCTAAAGCATTCTACCTCATTGGGCACTTCATCAAGTCCAACTAAGCATACCTTAGAATTCTTTATGGACGACACAGCCACAGCTGTTTTGAGTGCCTCACTTAAAATCCTCCTGCACTCGCTGTCTTTCGGGTCATGGCAAGCGAAAATCCATGGGAAAACCCCCTCTAACTCCAGCCTAGCCCTAGCTGATATAGCTGAGGGGAGGCTGTTGTGTTCTCCATGGGCAATAAATACTGCCGAATCTACTTCCATGAAATGCAGTAATGTTCGTGCCAGCCTGCTAGTACCTCCTGTTAAGAACACTAGCATGGGGTAATACCCCCTGAACTTTTTAGCTATGAATTCCACATCATCAATACCTGTCGCTACCTCAGGTACTATGGTGACTCCATCAAACGTGCCTGCGTACTCTTTAAATGTTTCTGCCATATCTCTAACGTATCCTTCACCATGTATTCTAGAGGCTAATTGAATTACGGCAATTTTACCCATAAGATACCCCGACTAATAGACCATGACATAAAGAAATTAAACTTATACACCTAACTAATTACTTGAGTAAAGTGGAGGCAGTATGGAGGACGACCTCAACGTCCGTCGAGCACGAAGGAGTGACTTGAGAGAGATATACTTAATTGAAGTAAATTCTTTCCCGTACCCCTATCCCATTGAGGCCTTTCTAACATTCCTAATACTCTATCCTCAGTACTTCCTTGTGGCCGAGCATAACAATAGTATCGTAGGTTACGTAATTGGCTCCATAGATAGTGACGGGACAGGGCACATAATTTCACTTGCTGTGCACCCATCATATAGGGGGAAGGGTGTCGGCAAGAAACTACTTCTAACTGTGGAGAAGATAATGAAGGAAAACGGTATTCACAGAATAAAGTTAGAGGTCTCAATAAATAATAAGGCTGCTTTAGCACTCTACAAGTCAGTTGGCTACAAGGTAGTGGGTATGGAGAGAAGTTATTACCCTGATGGTTCAGACGCGTATGTCATGTTTAAGGAACTTAGTAATTAATTTACCAACAACCTCACAGTACATCGGATGAGCATAGATTCTGGCTATACCCATAGATTCTGGGAGGTGATTAACTATAGAGCCAGCAAATTCGGTTATTTTTGCTGAGGCACCATCTATGAGCACCCTCACAGTCTCTTCATCAGAGACTATTGGAATTACCTCTATGTACGGGAGTATGCTGTATTGAGGAATACCTTGGTCTCTGACATGCTCAACAGCTCTGTTTATTGAGTCTTTAATGGCTGCTGGAACCGGGTTGGTGTTGCTGAAGCCTATCCACTCATAAACTATTCTGAATCCCTTTCTGGTAACGTACATTCTGACGAGTTCCCTGAATGATTCATCTCCAATATCCTTGCTAAGGATGTAGTTCAGTATACCACCTATATAGAAGTCGTCCCAGGTGTGGAAGAGCCCTTTCCTTATTGAAGTTCTTATACCATCAACTGATGTGAAAGGCTCGAGCAAGTCCCTTAACTCCGTACTTTCACTTAATTTCTCGTAAATTAAAGCTATAAGTAATTGATACGACGTAATAGTCTTATGATAATAGACAGTCCTGTACATGTGCAGTCTGGCTATGTAGAAGTTCTCCACGGCCTGAACAGCTTTTTGAGGTACAGCTATGTAGCCCTCCCTATCAACGGTTAATGTCTGAACTATTCTATCTAGGTCTATAAGCCCGTAAGCGACACCTGTATGAAGTGCGTCACGCAGAAGGTAGTCAAGTCTATCCACATCCAGGTCACTGGAAAGCAACTCGTTGTATACTATCTCCCTATGTAGGCCAGCCACCACCGCTGCAACCTCCCTAGGCTCAAACCCGTACTCTGCTAGCACGCTAGCTATGTATGGGTCCTCTTCTATAACCCACCTGCTCAACTCCTCGTGCCTCAGCCTGAACTTACGCATGAAGTAGTGCTCAACACCATGAGAGAAGGGCGTGTGGCCCACATCATGAAGCAAAGCAGCGAGCTTGAGTAATTGAACATCTTCTCTAGAAATTAATTCTTCTTGTGCAAGTTTACTGGCTATTACCCCCATTAAGTGCATCACTCCTAGAGAATGTGAGAACCTTGTGTGGACCGCACCGGGGTATACGTACCAGGCCTGCGCTAGCTGTTTAATTCTCCTTAACCTCTGAAATGTCGGTGTATCAACAATCTTTAACTCTACTTCATTTAGTGGTATGTACCCATGTAATTCGTCGTAAATACTCTTAACTGCTGACCCGCCACTCCAGTAAGTCCGCATGGGCATCCCTTCACAAGTACTGTATGTATTAAGAAGTTAAATAAAGTGTCCAACGGCCTTACTGTGAACTCAAGCCTTCTCCTTTAAGCCGAATAAGTACTTGCTCAGAATCTTAGCTACGGCTTGTGCATCGCGGAACGTTATATTGGGCTTCCTCTTGAGTAATTCCTCAAGAGGGTCTGCGGGTCTAGGGTAAACATCATACCTCAGCATCGCATAAGAAGCCGCTATTTCTAGCGCTAATTCCAGCTTTATGTTCACTGACTTTAAGTCCTCGAGGAATTCCCTGATAGTTGATAGCTTTAAATTCTCCTCACAAACACACTTTTCATGTATGCTCCCAGCCCTTAAGTCCTTCGCGAGACTTCTGGAATAGGGACCTCTAACCCCCCATTTAAATCTGTAGCCAAAGTGTAAATTGAAAACTTTCTGGGCAATATAGACGAGCCACTGAAGTACTGTACTAAGGGATTGCTGGTTTTTGATATGGCTTACGAGTTCTTTAGCAAGTTGTAGAACGCAGCATATATTACTCATAATCCCACATACATTTTCTCATACCTGAACTATCTTATAAATAAAGCACCACTTACTTAAAACCAATTTTATTATAGGATTTATGGCTAGCGAGTTCAGCAGGTGTTACCTAATATTTGAAGCCGCATAGTAGAGATTAATTCACGGGCATCTTATGTAATGTCTTACGTATTGCTAACAATACTCTCCACACCTACCTGACAAGAAGCACTGATATTGGCACGTTAACTATTACTGAGAGCGCCGTAGATCCTATGGCTATTTCTTCGGACACAGTCCTGCCTCTGGCCGCCACAATTATTAGGTCGTAGTTACCTTCAATAGCTTCCTCAATGATCTTAGTAGCTGTTGACTGACTACTCCTGTCTAGATCCACCACCTTAATTCCTATGTCAATACCTGCACTTAACGCTTCACTCTCTAATTTCTTCCTAACTATGTCTATGTTAAGTGAATTATCATTAACTACGAATGCTGTGACCTTAGAGCCGTATCTTTTAGCGAAGTCTAAAGCTATCTTTAGTGCCCTTGTGCTTGCTGCTGATCCGTCGAATGGCAGTAATATTCTCCTAAAGAAGTAACTAACCTCATAGGTAGGCTCCCTAATATATGTCATAATAATCACCCCCTATTTCGGGTTCACAATCAATTAAGCCTGTTAATTTTAAAACTTTCACTGCTTACCACCAAAGAATTTCCTAGCTGATATCTTCAGCGCCTGTACAGCAGGCAATGGCTCCCCTGATAAAGCAACGAGTAGCGCACCACCCCCTGTAGAAACGTGCATTCCCTCTCTCCTAGCCTCCTTAATCATGGCTGCTAAGTGTCCACCACCTATAACAACGAATGCCTGGCTCTCAATAGCTGCCTTAAGCAATTCCTCAGTACCTCGCCTAAACCTTGGGTCCTCAACATATCCTGCCGGGCCACGCATTACCACTATTTTAGCCTCCTTGATCAACTCACTGTACATCTCTACAGTATAGGTACCTATATCCAAGGGCTTACCCTCAACGCTAAATACAGGCTCCTCAACAACATCGTTACTATCTTTAAGTACCCTATAATCGTAGGGCGTATCTACTGGCGCACCCGATAGAAGGACCCTCCTCGCCCTTGGTACCAACGAAAAAAGCCCGGTCTCTTCAAGGACCCTCTTAACTGACCTACCGACCCTACCACCCTTCGCAACATGGAATGTAAGTCCTACAAGTCCGCAAGTGAGTATCCTATCCGCTATCTTCCTCTTTGTCAAGTACTCTATGATCCTTATGGTGTCATGAACCTTAGCACCACCCAGTACAAACACTCTAGGTGGTGAGGAAGACTCCGTAATTCGTTCTAAAGCATCTAGCTCTCTCCGCATTAACTCACCAATAACTGAGGGTAGTACCAGTGGGAAACCCACTATTGATGGCTGCGACCTGTGAGCCGTAGCAAACGCATCAAAAATAAAGTAGTTGAAGTGTTGTGAAAGCCTCTTAACAAGGTACGTTCTAGCCTGTACCTCAGGCGATGACTCGATCATTTCCTCCGACACAAACCTAACATTATCTAGCAGCAGAACGTCACCCTGCTTAACCGACTTTATAGCCTGTATTGCAGCAGGCCCAATGACATCTTCAATAAACTTCACTTCAGATCCCAAGTACTTACTCAGAAGTTCTCTATGAGGATGCAATGATATGAAGTCCCTGCTACCAGGCCTGCCCTGATGTGTCACTAAGACTACGCCAGCTC
>JAGGTW010000085.1 GCA_021163585.1 Desulfurococcales archaeon
CTCCCATGAATTCCCAGCCCGCCCAACAGCCTGATCGAGCGTTAGCCCCTCAAACCTCCTGATATAGTTAATGTACTGCCGCGGCGTTTCCCCGTCATCATCCTCACTGATACTGTACATCCACTTCACTAAGTCATTATCTATCCTTACCCTGTGCTCTACCTTCTCACCTACCTTAATCCCTAATTTCTGAATTAACTCAACGAAAACCTTCGCCGCCGAAGCGTCGGGGAACCTAAGGATTAATTCGTTACCCCTTACCTTAACTTCCTGAACCACCACGCCCCCTACAATTGGGTCAGAGGGGTATTTAAGCGAGGTGTGCTGGGAGGGGGTAACTGATGTATTGCTTTTTACGTGGTTGTTGTAAGAGAGCGATAGTGAGCCGGCCTCGTAAGCCGGTGGTCGCGGGTTCAAATCCCGCCGGCGGCTCCACATTATTAATTCACACATCAATCTTTTGCCTATATTGTGCGGAGTAAGCCATGGAATATTCATATGATGAGACCCGTACATACCGTTGCAGTCGGAAAATTCTCTAATATGCTTCAGGAAAGAACTTTAGGTAACAGCTATCTAAATGCTTATATAAATTATGTGAGGGATCTCATATCTTGCTGAAACCCTCACGCACTTAGTGTTGTGAAAGCCTAGTCTAAAAAATGATTTCCAGCGGAACTCAATTCTGATCTCACTACTATACCGTTGATTTATTCTGTTAGTTCTGTACTCTAAGGTATGTATACGGTGTATAAGCTTGCTCTAGTTCCTGACTCAAGAGTGAAAATAATGGACGCAGGGAGTAGTGGGTATTGGATATTATTTTGTTCTCTGTTACTTTGGTGGGTTTAGTAATGCAGTAGTTATTGTTCTTGTCATATTTTTGTATAGTTCATGATATCTGCTTCTGGCGTTCATTAGCTCATCATGTGTGCCTTCCTCAATAACTTCTCCGTCCTCAATAACTATTATCCTATCGCAGTCTTTGGCTGTACTTAAGCGGTGTGCAATTATGATTCCTGTTCTACCCTCCATAAGTTTCTTCATGGCCCCCCTCAGCATAGCCTCTGTAACTACGTCAATGCTTGATAGTGCCTCGTCGAGAATAACTACTGCTGGGTCACGGAGCATGGCCCTAGCTATAGCAATGAGTTGCTTCTCACCTGTCGATAGTTTCTTACCCATTTCACCAGCATCCGTCATGTAGCCGTCTGGCATTCGTTCTATAAATTCATGTATGCCTAGCTCCTTACACACCGCAATAACCTCCTCGTCACTCGCACCTGGTTTTCCGAGCTTAATATTGTCCATTATTGTTCCCGGAAATAAATAAGTCTCCTGTGGCACGTAGCTTACTGCTCTCCTCAAGCTACCCAACTTTACTTTTTTAACGTCAATTCCGTCAATCAGCACCTGCCCTTCGTCAGGGTCGTAGAACCTCATGATCAGGTTTACTAGAGTAGTTTTCCCAGCTCCCGTACTGCCAACTACTGCAACAACTTCACCAGGTCTTACATGAATATTAACATTCTTCAATACAGGCCTTCCCGGAACGTAACTAAAGGTGACATTCTTCAACTCAATCTCACCGCGTAAGTTCTTTAACTCTACTGCACCAATCCCTTCTCGTTCAACTTCCTCAGAATCGAGTACAGCGTAGATCCTCTCAGCAGCTGCCAGAGCTGCCTGTAGCGAGTCATACATGTTCACAAACTGTGTTATGGGTCTGGCTAACCTGTTTACATACTGTATGAAGGCCACTACTACACCGATGCTGGCAGCGCCAACACTGACTAAGTACCCCCCGAAGGCTAGTACGAGGATCACGGAGAGGGTTACGGTCAGATCCATGAAGGGCCAAAAAAGCCCCATGAGCTTTGCAACCCCTACGAACGCCCGTGAGGTCTCGTTCGAAACAGTATTGAAAATCCTTAGAACACGTTCATCCATTCCGAAAGCCTTAATGGTTGATATACCAGCAATTGACTCCTCAACCAACATGGTGGATTCAGCCACTTTTTTCCTAACCACCCTATGGGCCTCCTTCAGCCTCCTACCGTACGTTCTTGCTATAAAAATAAGGAGTGGGACATTAGCAAGAGCTACGGCCGTCATTACGGGGTTAATGTAGATCATTATTGCAACAACACCGACAAGTGACAGCAAGTGCCCCAGAACCGACAATATGCCCGACACAAGAACATCATTTAGAGTGGACGTGTCATTTATTGTCGCTGAAACCAGATCCCCTATTCTCCTAGATGTAAAGAACTTCATTGACAGTCTTTGTAACTTACTGAAGATCTTGTTTCTAAGGTCTCTCAAGTAGAGTTGCCCGACTGTTTGAATATAGTAGGTATTGGCTGTCATTGATGCCCACTGCCCCAGCAGAAGTAAGAGGTATATGAGTGACATAGTAGCAAGTCCAGGTAAGTTGCCCTTAAGTATGTAGTTATCGATTATAATGCCTAATGTGTAAGGTGTTGCTATGCCGGTGAGGGTGTAAGCCACTATCGATAACGCTACGAGAGCTACTTGTACCCTATACCTGGAAAGGTCACGAGATACTCTCTTAAGAAGCCCCCAAGCCGACGTCTCACGTGCTTCCTCACCGAGAGTTGCTGCTGAGGGATGCAGCGTCATTAACTCCCACCTCCAACACTGGTTGTGTAAAGCTTGTAGTACAGTCCTCTTCTAGATACTAGCTCCTCATGAGTACCTTCCTCAACTATCCGACCCTGATCTAGAACAAGTATTCTGTCAGCTAGAGTAGCCAGTGAGATTCTCTGACCAACAATAATGAC
>JAGGTW010000005.1 GCA_021163585.1 Desulfurococcales archaeon
GAAACCATAGCCGAGGAGATCTTAGAGGCAGCCCGCACAAGCCCGGAGGCTGTTGTTGAAGTAGATAGAGCCGGCTCAACAATAGTGCAGCTGGGTGACTACAGAATAATTATTGCTAGACCACCGATGAGTGACGGTTGGGAAATAACAGCTGTTAAACCCCTAGTAAAGCCCAGGCTAGAAGACTATAACCTACCCGAGAAGCTCGTTAGGAGACTGGAGAGGCGTGCGGAAGGAATACTAATAGCTGGAGCGCCAGGCATGGGTAAGACCACCTTCGCTCAAGCACTAGCTGAGCACTACTCAAGCAAGGGTAAAGTCGTTAAGACTATAGAGTCCCCCAGGGACATGAGGCTGCCCCCGCAAGTAACACAGTACTCGAAGGTGTACGCAACCCCTGATGAACTCCACGACATCCTACTGCTCAGCAGGCCCGACTACACGGTATTTGATGAAATGAGGACTGACGAGGACTTTAAGCTGTACGTTGACCTGAGGCTGGCTGGCATAGGAATGATCGGTGTGGTTCACGCCACGTCACCTATTGACGCTGTTCAGAGATTTCTCAGGAGAGTTGACTTAGGCATGATACCCTCAATAATCGACACTGTAATATTTATTGAGGAAGGGTTCGTTAAGAAAGCCTACGAAGTAAGTATGACCGTTAAGCTACCTACAGGACTTCGAGAAGCTGAGCTAGCTAGGCCTGTGGTCGAGGTTAAGGACTTCCTGACGGGTGAGTTAGAATACGAGATCTACACATTTGGTGAGCAGACGGTCGTAGTCCCTGTCAGAGGCGTTGCCGTCCCCGGACTTGAAACAAAATTGAGGAGGTTGTTCATGAATCTCCTACCCAGTGCTGATGTAAGGATACAGGGGTCCACGGTAAACATAATCGTGCCTAGGGAGGACCTGAGGTCTCTGAAGAAACTTAGAAGAAAGTTAAGGAAGATAGAGGACGAGTACGGAGTCAGAATTAACCTTAAGGTTGTTTAGGGGACTGACCAGTGAGCTACCGGAGTGTGGAGAAGTATGTTACCTCAGTAAGCTCAAACATACCCGAGAGGGCTTTAGAGGCTGTTAGAGAGAGTAGAGTGCTCCTACTCATTAGCAGGGGGTCAAGGAGGAGATTGTTCGTCTTTAAGAGCAGAGACCGTGATTACCTGATAATCCCTAGGATCCTGTGCACATGTAAGGACTACGAGTTCAATGTCGTATTCAGGAGGAGTAAGCCAGCCTGCTACCACTTAATTGCTACCGAATTAGCTATCAGGGAAGGGAGGGTTAGGGAGGTAAGCGTAGGTGATGCCGACTTCAGCAACATACTCTACGAGGTAGTATATGACGGGTTCTCCAGAACCCTGAGGAGAGTAATAGCTGAGAAAAACAGTACTGGCTCAAGCTCCTAAGCTCACATTCATCAAAGGTATATTAGGTGGTGAACCACCCTTATATACTGTGAGAAAAGGGTAGGCAGGAGGTGCTGAAACTTGGGTAGGAGGAGTAGGAAGAGGTATAAGCGCCCTATCCGCAGGATCAGGAGGTTGCCCAAGCTTTTCCAATGCCCTGCCTGCGGACTGCCGACACTGAGTGTCGACATCAAGTCCCAAGTTGATGAAGAAGGCTTCGAGCATAAGTCGGCTCTGATCAGATGTCTTAACCCGAAGTGCGGTTTGAGAGCCGACATGAGTGAAATACCCAGTGTTTTTGAGGCTGTAGATGTTTATGCTAAGTTTTTGGATGGTTTCACCTCAGGTGAAGTTAAGGTAGTTTATGAAAAGGGTGAAGAAGAGGGTGGGGAGAGTCAGTAACTACATCCGAAGCAAGGTGGAGTCTGGGGAAGCACTGCACTTCACACTAATAGACCCTGATAAAGTAGTGAGTACTGAATGGCTGAGGAAAACAGCTTCTACAGTTGCTGACTCAGGAACTGACGCGTTCCTAGTCGGTGGCTCAATAGGTGTTTCCGAGTCCGATGTTGAAGCCACCGTTAAGGTGCTGAAGGAGTTCAAACTACCCGTAATTTTATTTCCGGGCAACGTAACAGGTATTTCAAAACATGCTGACGCAATACTATTCATGTCGCTTCTAAACTCGGATGACCCATACTTCATAGTGGGTGCCCAAGTCCTAGGAGCCCCAATAGTAGTTAAGTACGGGCTTGAAGCACTCCCGACAGCTTACATCATAGTTGGATACGGCGGCGCAGCAGGATACATAGGTAAGGCCAGACCAATACCTTACGACAGACCTGAAGTAGGTGCGGCATACGTTATGACAGCCGAGCTACTGGGCATGAAGTACGCCTACCTAGAAGCAGGCTCTGGAGCACCTGAACCCGTACCACCCAAATTCATAGAAACCACAGTCAAGTACAGAAACAACATAACCATAATAGTAGGCGGAGGCATCAGAAGACCGGACCAAGCAAGACAACTAACTCAGGCAGGTGCAGACATAGTAGTGACAGGCACACTAATCGAGAAAAACCCAATGAAAGTAGCAGACATAATATCCGCAATTAAGAGAAAGTAAATAAAAGCATTTTAAGTTAACCAAAACAAATTTCA
>JAGGTW010000077.1 GCA_021163585.1 Desulfurococcales archaeon
CCTTGATCTTGCTGGCTAGAAGCCCTATGAAGACGAGGGCTTCACCAGCAACTAAGAACCACACACTTATTGACTCACCGTAAATAACATCAACAAGTGGGACAAGGATCATCAGCAAGCCGAGAATTGTTAGAACCCCTAAGTACGCCTTAGCTATCCCTCTGAGGTTCAAGGCGGTTTCACCACATACTAATCATAGCCTCAAAATACTAGAACCCCAGAATATAAAAGGTTGGAGTAGTTTCTGCTAAGGGACAGGCAGAGAGCCGTGAAGTCAGCTAAAATAGTGGTCACGGGTATTGTGCAGGGAGTAGGCTTTAGACCAGCTATTTACAGACTAGCATCTAAGCTGAGCCTTAAGGGCTATGTAAGGAATGTAGGTGGCTCAGAAGTCGAGATATGGGTTGAGGGGAGTAAAGACTCTATTAAGGAATTCATAAGTCAGCTCCTGAGTAAATTGCCCCCGCCAGCTAAGTTAGAGTCAATACACATAGAATTTTCAAGTCCTCGGGGCTTTAGGGAATTCAAGATAATGACGTCAATGAAGGGGAAGATCTATAGGTCTATGATACCTCCGGACATAGCATTATGTAGTGATTGCTTAGCTGAAGTACTGGACCCCAGTGACAGGAGGTATAGGTACCCATTCAACTCATGTGCTTGGTGCGGGCCAAGATTCTCCATGATGTACACAACACCCTATGATAGGGAAAATACCGCTATGAGGGTATTTCCACTATGTAATGACTGTGCAGGAGAGTACAGAGACCCTAATAACGTGAGGAGATTTCATGCGCAGGGAATTAGCTGTCCGCGCTGCGGGCCTCGACTTGAGCTTAGGGATAACTCATGGCGTTTACTGGAGGTGGGAGATCCTCTGAGGGAGGCGGCGAAACTGATTAATGAAGGCTATATAGTTGCTGTCAAGGGCTTGGGAGGTTACCACATAGCTGCGCTGGCAACCGACGATGAGGTAGTAATTAAGTTGAGAAGGAGGAAGAACAGGCCTACTAAGCCATTCGCTATTATGGTGCTTGACATCGATACCGCATCTAAAGTTGTTGAGCTCGATGATAGCGCTATTAACATACTCACCTCTATGGAAAGGCCTATAGTGTTGCTGCCCAAGAGAAAGGACTCCCCAGTATCCAAATTTGTGTCACCCGGACTGCGTATGGAGGGCGTTTTCCTACCATATACACCTCTACATTACTTGCTGGTAGCTGATATCAGGGATAGAGTTGCGATCATGACTAGCGGTAATGCTAAGGACCTGCCCATGTGTATTAATGAGGAGTGCGCGAGAAAGGTTCTCCTTAAATTCACTGACTATGTCCTGACACATAACAGGGAAATAGTCAATAGAGTAGATGACAGTGTTGTAAGGTTTACTTCAGGGGAGCCTGTCTTATTAAGAAGGGGTAGGGGTTATGCACCGAAGTGGGTCAAGCTTCCCTTAAAGCTCGGTAGACCTGCCATAGCTTTAGGTGCGGATATACATAATGCTGGTGCGGTCGCATTCGATGATAAAGTAGTGCTTACTCAGTACATAGGAGAATTAAGTAATAGAGAAGTTGCCGAGGACTTGCTTAAGTACATCAACTTCTTTACTAAGGTGTACGGGCTATCGCTAGGGAGTTCTATTATTGTTGTTGATAAACACCCCAAGTACCTGTCTAGGGCACTTGGTGAGAAGTTGGTTGCTGAGAGCGGTGCGGAGGTAGTGCAGGTTCAGCACCACTACGCACATATTCTAGCTACGCTTGTGGATAGAGGATTATGGGATGGTAGATTTATTGGGTTAGCGCTGGATGGTGTAGGTTATGGTGATGACGGCAATATATGGGGCTGTGAGGTTCTCTTAATAGAGGCTGATGCAGGAAGGTATGAGAGGCTAGCACGTATGAGGTACGTTAAGTCAACAGGCAGCGATAGGGACGTAATATACCCTGCTAGGATCCTGATATCTTTCTTAAGTGAATTTATGGATTTAGGTGAGATCAGGGATCTCTACATAAAATTGGGCGTCATGAAGGATCTGCCCCTTAGAGAGTCCGAATTTAAGGCAGTAGCAGCGCAATTGGGTAGGGCATCCCCAATTAAGGTCTCAAGCATAGGTAGGTTGCTGGACTCCATAGCGGTTCTGTTGAGTGTGTGTAGTGTCAGAACCTACGAAGGGGAGCCAGCGATACGTCTTGAAGCGGAGGCGGTAGGAGGTAGGTATGTGCTCGACAAGGAGATACACGGTAAGATGGTAGTATCCAGTAATGGGGTTTACGAGTTAGACTTCGTGCCACTATTTAAAGAGCTGGTAGAGGTGCTTATGAGTGGTAGTGCCGACAAGCCCGCTACTAGGGACTTAGCGTACTCATCACTAGTGGCTATAGGGAGGGCTCTCGCTCTCATAGTTAAGAAAGTTGCTAGGGGGAGGAGGACCGAACCCTACATATTAATGGGTGGTGGTGCGGTAGTCAATGATGTAATAACCTCTACGGTCAGAAATGAGCTACATGATGAGGATATGTATGTATTGCTACCTAGGAAGATTCCACCTAATGACGGAGGTATTGCCTTAGGTCAGGTAGCAAGCCTGCTCGCAGGTGGTGGAGTTGATTGAGTACTTAGCAGGTATTGATGAGGTGCTTGAACTGCTGGTTAGATACTTACGTAAGGCACCTATTGTGGTGCTAGGTATTGGTAATGAGCTGAGGCGTGATGACGGTTTTGGCTCATATCTAGCAAGGTCGCTGAGCAAGTATGTAAGTAGATATATGAAGTTGAAGGATGTACATATAATTGATGCAGGTAACGCACCTGAGCTATACACTGACGTGCTTCGTAAGGCAAGCAATGGCTCAGTAATATTTATTGACTCCGTATGGAGTGGAGGTAGGCGCCCAGGGGACATAGTCGCTTTTGTCATTACACTTAATGAAGGTGACTTACCGCAACAGAAAGTCCACTTCGTGACCACGCATACACTGGACATTAAGATGGTACTGAGGGCTGCAGGTATTCCGGAAGCACTAACCTTAGGTGTTGTACCTTCCTCCATAGATTTTGGGATAGGGCTAACCAAGCCCGTGGCTGAGGCATTTACACTCCTATTCACAGCATTTACTAGGTTCTTCATGAAGCTTGAAACTAAATCACTTCCATTTAGTTATTGAGTTCTACTTAGAGTGGAATTACATTGCTGAAGTATGAACTTATAAGTTTAAACAGTTTTCAGTAGGCAAGTCTTTTTATGCTTCCGTATATGGATATTGGGAGTAAGTAGTGGGTGAGAAGCTAATAAGGTACTCCCCATGGCTGATTCACTTTAATACTGGTGCGTGCAATGGTTGCGATATAGAAGTATTAGCTGCCCTGACACCTTTTTTCGACCCTGAGCGTATGGGTGTTAAGTTAGCTCCAAACCCAAGGCACGCCGATATTATGGTGGTTACTGGTGCAGTAACTAAGAAAGCCGCTTCCAGACTGAAGAGATTATATGAACAGATGCCCTCACCAAAGTATGTTATTGCTGTAGGTGCGTGCGCCATCAGCGGAGGCGTTTTCGCTGGATCCTACTCAACAGTATCGGGTGCAGATAAGGTAGTCCCTGTAGACATGTATGTCCCGGGCTGCCCGCCCAAGCCTGAGGCAATACTTGATGGAATAGTCAAACTACTTTTAAAGGTGGGTCGTGGTGGGTGAGCTACTTAACTACCTCAGAAATATTGCTAAGGAGTTCAAGGAGCACGTCGACCAGGGTAGGAGGTATATAGTAGTTATTGACGCGGGTAAGGTGAGGGAAGTAGCGGCTAAGATCAGGGAGTTAGGCAGGGAGACTTACTTATCAACGATCTCAACAGTTGACTTAATTCAGGATGGGATCATACAATTAAACTACTGCTTCTGGTCTCTGGAGGAGAAAGCCTTGATAGTGCTCAGAGTTAACTTACCTAGAGATAACCCCCGAATACAGACGATATCAGACATCATACCAGGTGCCTGTAATGGGGAGCAGGAGGCTTATGACTTAATGGGTATTTACTTCGACGGAAACCCCAGTCTCAGAAGAACATTCCTAGCGCCTGAGGAGGTGGCTAAGGAGGGCGTTTTTCCGCTAAGGAAGGACTATAAGGGGTGATCTTCATGTCAGTCATTGAGATTCCTGTAGGTCCACAGCATCCAGCTCTCCACGAGCCAATAATGCTCAGGGTCAGACTAGATGGCGAGGAAGTTGTTGGTGTTGATGTTGTTACAGGGTATAATCACCGAGGTGTTGAGAAACTAAGTGAGAGCCGCAGTTGGGTGAGGAACATATATTTATTCAGCAGGATCTGCGGGATATGTAACACTGTTCACCAGCAGGCTTATGTCCAAGGCGTGGAGAAGTTGATGGGGGTTGAGCCGCCTCCTAGGGCAAACTACATTAGGACGATAATGATGGAGCTGGAGAGGATACACTCGCACATGATCATATGTGCTATCATGGCTGAGGTAATAGGGTTTGACAGCTTATTCATGTTGATGATGAGGGACAGAGAAGTTGTTATGGGGTTGAAGGAGTTAATTGCTGGTAATAGAGTTCATGCTGACATACATATCTTTGGTGGTGTTAAGAGGGATATCGATGACAAGATAAGAGATACTGTACTCCGTAAGCTGGAGCGGGTTGAGGAGAGAATTAAGTACTATAGGAGGGTATTTGAGGAGGACTTCACAATACGTAAGAGGTTAGTTGATGCTGGAGTAATAAAGTACCATGAAGCAATAGAGTACTCTCTAGTCGGTCCGACACTCAGGGGGTCAGGTGTTAAGTCAGACGTGAGGGCTGACGACCCATACGCAGCTTATGCTGAAATACCGTTTAACGTAATTACCAGAGATGAAGGGGATTCTTGGGCTAGGATGCTGGTTAGATTAGATGAGGCTCTCGAGTCTGTTTATATGGTTAGGTATGCCTTAGAGCACCTGCCCGGCGGTCCTGCAGTACCTAAGAACATCAAGAGAGCTGCCCCGCCAGGTGAGGTATTTTCTAGGGCTGAAGCCCCCAGGGGCGAGCTGTTCTACCACATAATTAGTAAGGGCGGGCAGAATCCTTACAGGGTTAAGGTCAGAACACCATCATTTAATAACATCGTAAATGGTGTGTTTGCGTACAGAGGGGCAAGGCTTGCGGACGTTCCAGTCATACTGACTTCATTCGATCCTTGTATTTCATGTACTGAAAGAGTGCTGGTTGTTGATGAAAGTAGAGGGGTCAAGAGGTACGTAAGATTGAAGGAGCTTTCCCGCAACCAGGGGTGGTAGAATGCTCAAATTACTTAAGGAAATAGTATCGAATGTGTTTAAGAAGCCGGTAACTATCGAGTACCCGAAAGTCAAACCTGCCCCCACAGAAAGGCTCAGGGGGAGGCAGTACCCTGACTTGAGAAAGTGCATAGGGTGTTCACTATGCTTCATAGACTGTCCTTCAAATGCTATTAAGATGGAGAAGCTGCCAAGGCAACTCCCACATAATAAGAGAGGTATTTTCCCTGTAATTGACTACGGTAAGTGTCTATTCTGTTACCAGTGTGTTTTCGTGTGTCCGGTAAAGGCATATGTAGTGACAACAGATTATGAGCTCGCTGGTTCCGAACTGGAGAACTCAGAACGGTTGAGTCTCGAAACAATGCCTGAAGTACCACGCCAAGAAGAGCAGGGTAGTCAAGGGAGGTAAAATAATTGATTAAACTTAATTTACTGCTTCAATTATTTTAGGGGGAGTGGGATGACCTTAGAGCTGGGAGAGTCAACAGTGATTATGATGCTCACAGCGATCCTCCCTATATTCATAGCTGCGTACATCCTGTATTTAGTGAGGGCCGTCAAAGGACCCACGATAGCTGACACAGTCTTAGCTATTGACGCATTCTTTTTTGACGTCACTGTATTTGTAGCTATCTTAGGTCTAATATTTAAGCAACCTATAATGATGGTTGTGGCCATACTTTTTGCTTTATGGGCTTACGCACTTGATGTTTACGTAGCAAAATACCTTGAGAGGGGTGAGATGGGTGATTAGCACGATCTTAATTTGCTTAGGGTGGGTACTACTACTAATAGGTGCTATAGCAGACCTAATAGCTGCCATCGGGCTTAACAGGTTCCCGAATTTCTTTGTGAGACTGCATGCAGCAACAATAGGTACTATAGGCGGGGCGTTCTACCCACTACTGGGTGTTGCCCTAATAGCGTTCGGTGCTGAATTCATAGGGCCATACAGGTTCTTTATGGGTGGGGCCGCATTAGTTAC
>JAGGTW010000011.1 GCA_021163585.1 Desulfurococcales archaeon
CAAGGAGGGGTGGCTCCGGCCTCTCATCCATGTGTTTAGCTATGACTTCAACATTTCTTTTTAGTCTGTTCACGGCTGAATGTCCGTTAACACCTGTTAGTGCTTCATATATGCTCGGTGTCCATGCTTTCCAGTCGACCTTAACTATGCCACCAGTTCTCAAGCTCAGCATACTCATCTCAGAAATTACTGATGTACTCTCTAGGCCGTTGGTCTCCCAGCAAATTCTCTTAATGTGTCCCTGCTCTGAAGCTAACGCTGCTATTCGTCTTGAAGCCTGGATAGCGTAGGGTGAGTGCGGGCCAGGGTCACCCCCGAAGTAGCACACGCATGAAACCCTAGGATTCATTGCTGCTGAAACAAGCTCATCAATTCTTTTAACGTACTTGCCTCTAACGGGCTCATGTGATATTATGTCCTTATGCTCCCAATTCTGACAGAATATGCAGTTCAGTGGGCATGCAGCAAAAAATACTGCAAGATTGTGGTAACCTCTCTCTACACCCTTTGTACGTGTGTATGTCGGGTACCCCCTATGAGTATTTGCTGGGCAGACATGTCCTGCAACACAATTTGTTGGGTGAGGATCTAAGTACCAGAGAGCAACTGCATTTCCGGCACCGACTACTGGCTCAAGAACACCCTCCCTAACCCTCCAGTACCCGCAGAAGCCGCGCTCACCCTCCCCTATTACACACTCATTAACGCACAGCCCACACTTAATACCGTTTACAGAGCGAGGAGGTCTTACAGGTAGCCCAAGACTCCTCCGGTACCTCTCATGTGGCTTTAGAGCAACTTCAAGCGCTCCCTCCCTACTGCGCAGGCAGTCAGCGCATACACCAATTACGTTACTTATTGTGGGACCCTCTCTGCCACACAGCCTGCACTTACCCATAGCCTACCTAACCTATTAATTTCATGTACTACATCAAAAATTAAGGTTATTTTAGCTTCTAATGCAAATTAGCTCAATAGCTAATTCATAGACCAGAAGGTGCTGGAAAAGTGAGAAGGAAGCAGCCAGTGCTGCTGACGTGGCGTGATGTTGTAGCACTTATAGAGGCCGTCAGGCGGGCTGAAGAGGTAAAACCCAGTCAGCAGGCTAAGAGAGACGTCTTCAAGAAGTTCGGGATCCTCGGGTCTGAGAAGGACCCGCCACTCACAGCCATATTTTATAGAGTGATGTTAAGGCAGGGAATCCTCGACAGCATAATCACTCAAATAACTGGGGTCACCTCTCCACTCCTCTTAGACGGGTATTTACGTGCGGCCTTAAGGGTGTTTATTGAGTTAGAAGTATTCAGTAAGGGGAGAGTCAGGTACGACAACCCATTTAAAACTAGGAGGAAAGTGTCCGCACTACTGTCGAAGAGAGCTCACCCTTATGCCGGGATGTGGTTCTGGGATACGGTCTTCAAGCTGAGGGACTATGAGCCGCAGCCTAGCAGTGAGGAAGAAGAGCTGATGTATAGATACCTGCTCCCTAAGTGGTACATAAGAAAAATAACTGAGCTCCTGACCCGTGAGGAAGCTGAGGAGTTGTTTAGGGCTCTGAATACTAAGCCGCTAATAAGTGTTAGAGTGAATACGCTGAAAGCTGACGTAGAGGAGGTTGTCAATGAGTTAAGGAGGGAGGGGAAGAAGGTTCTTGTTTCCGGTGTTGTACCCACCGTACTTAAGTTCGAAGGTCCTTACAACTTCGATAAGTCAAGGATCTTTCTCGAAGGCAAGATAGTGATTCAGGAGGAGGCAGCAGCTCTCGCATCGGTCGTTCTCAGCCCTAAGCCTGGCGAGGTCGTTGTTGATTTGTGTGCAGCTCCTGGAGGTAAGACAACACACTTAGCAGAGCTAATGAAAAACAAAGGAAAAATATATGCGTTCGACATTGATAGGAGGAGAATCGAGAGAATGAAGGATCTCATAAAGAGGACCGGGGCATCTATAGTCGAGGTATTTATGAGGGATGCACGTGAAGCCCCCCGCATCCTCGGTAAGGAAATCGCCGACAAGGTTCTTGTTGATGCGCCATGCACATCTGACGGTACGATAATGAAGAACCCCGAACTCAGATGGCGTATTATTGAGTCTGAAGTAGGTAAATTTGCTCAACTACAGTACGAGCTCCTTAAGGCAGCTGTAAAGTTGGTCAGGCCTGGCGGGCACATACTTTACACCACCTGCTCACTGCTCCGGGATGAGAATGAAGATGTAATCGAAAAATTGCTGCGTAAGGAGAGAAAAGTTGAGGTCATCCCCCTCAGGGACCCCTATGATGAAGGATTCCTCCCAGGGACTATGAGGGCATGGCCCCACAGGCACGGCACTATAGGGTTCTTCTACGTACTCCTCAGGAAGAAAACTTAATCTATTTCAAACATTAATTCTCGGAACAAATTTCGGACGCACGTAGCTAAGGGCAAGTGGTAGCTCATGCCTGAGCAGCCAAGACATAAAGTGGTGAGGACCCCTGAGTTTAAGGAGGTAGTTTACGATAGTGGCAGGTGGAAGCTGCTGAAAAGTCTCAGGAGTGAGGCACTTAGGATAATGGAGGTGCTTACTAGGTGCGGGATCTCGCCAGTAGTTCACGGATCTGTTACTAGGGGTGATGTGAGCAGGCGCAGCGATGTAGATGTAGTAGTGCCGTATGTGGTGCAGCCATACCTGGTACTTACGTGCATTGAGGGGTCAGGGCTGAATATATACAGTAAGTACATAGTTCAGGCTACCCCTGCCTCAACACCTAAGGCGTATGTGGAGTTAGATCCGGAGGGTCTGAAAACAGTTTCGTTCCCTCTCGGGCACTTAAGCCCGCGTGAGTGGGAGTTCTATAGGTTCGGTGGTCTGCTAGATGTTTCTGAACTCAGAAAGGAGAAGAGGGTGCCCGGCGTAAATAAGTCCCTACGCCTCATAATACCTACGGAGTACGGACATAAGGAAGCACCCGTTGTAAGTTATGAGGACTTCACGGCCAGAGTCATAGGCATCTCTATAGAGACCGTGCTTGAGAGGGTTAAGGTGCTTACTAGGAGGGACGCTCATGGAAGGACAGGTGTTTTCCTTAAGTACGTACTTGTTGGTGATGAAAACTTTGAAGAGGCTTACAGGAAGTTAGTCAAGTCTGGTAGAATCAGGAGTCCATGACCTTGCATGCCCTACTAAGCAGGTCTAAGTAGTCTTTATTGTAGCCCACCGCAAGTAGTCTAATCTTGACTAAGTCGTCAATTCGGATGTCTCTGGCATCTATCCCATCATTCGCTATACCTTGGGCTCCTAGTGCCGTAGCTATTCTGAGCGCAGGGGCAACATCTACATTCCTTAACTTGGCTCTAGCATCAATGAATCCTTCAGCCATGCCCAAGCCCACGTAGATTATGTCTAGTGCAGCACTCCCTAGTGATCTTAGGGTTGCCCTGCCACCCCTCAGCCTCCAGTACATGGGTACCGGTCTATAAGACTCAGGTACTTCAAAGTATCCGAGTAGTAGTGATTTAGGTTTTTCCCTCCTCTTAGCTGGAGTCCCATTAATTAAGACACCCCTACCAGCATAGTACTCATAAACCCTATTTCTGAAGACTTCGGCAACGACCGCTGCAATAATGTCTGATACCTTGGTAGCGCCTTTTCTCAGGGGGGCCAGTCCTATAGACACTGCAACCCATGGAATGCCCACGTCATAGTTTGTACTACCGTCAACTGGGTCGACTATCGCTATCCACTCAATATGCTCTCCAAACTTAACAATACCTTTTTCTTCAGTAACCACAACTAGCTCATCACCGAAGAAGTCCCGAAGCTTACTCAGTATTATATTCTCTGCTTCCCTATCAAAAGCTTTAGTTACGTCACCAAACGCACCCCTCCCGACAACCTCGGAATTCCGTTGCTCTTCCCTAAGATAGTTAACTGCTGCTAACACAGCATTTCTCACACCTGCTAACTCTCTCATCATCCAACCCAACCAATACTTTTTACTCACATAGCATTAAAGTATAGTTAGTTTATGACCTCCCCGTCCCACCACGCTAGTTGTATGTAAGGCAGCGGAAACTTTTCGGTTTATCTATGAGAGGTGCCTGAAAGTAATTAGTAACACGTAATACTTAAATCAACATTAATTCACCCTGCTGGGTTCGTAGAAATCTAATACCTTTATAATAAGAACAGAGAGAATTAAGAAAGTAAAGGTTTATACACCCTCAAGTACCTTTTTGC
>JAGGTW010000035.1 GCA_021163585.1 Desulfurococcales archaeon
CTTGTTCTATGCCTAAATCCTTTTGATGCCTTAACCACACCACGCACCTAAGAACTCTTTAAGAGTAATCCTTATAAACTTAAAGTAACTAACCATCACCTACCTTAAGTACATCTAGAAGCAGTACTGTGAGGTTCTTTTGTAGAAATTCAGCGAAGCTAGGTGAAGTACGACCATCATCTCCGTGCACCAGCTCTTTAACATATAGGCCGCCATCACATTTTACTACAAATTCTATTATATTAGAATGAAGCAACTTTGCATTAACTTCGTAGACCTTTTTAATTCTCAAATGTTCCTTTTTTCGACCAAGAACCCGCCTTGGTGTTAGTTGCTTTATTGTTCTATTAGTAAAGAATTTCCTTAAATTATGTAGCTCTATATTACTTATTTTTCCATCACTGTACGTAACAACCCTATATACCTTGTGAGGATTTGACTCCTTTAACCAGGTTACTGCTGAAGGACTTACTTTCTTATCGACGACCACGCGGACCCATGGATTTCCTGTGAGGGCTTCACGGACCCTACTTAGATCGACGTCTCTATTCTTTGGGTTACTTACCTCAATAATTAGCGGTCTGCCATTGCCTAACATTCTTGCATCGACGTCTTCTCTCCCTGACGCATGGATCCTTATGTTTATTCCGCTAACTATGTCCAGTAACTTTCTGCATTCCTCCTCTACAGACAACTTATACTTCTTTGCACCGTCTTTCCCAATCCAGACCATCTGGGAGATATACCTACCAAACTTGAGATACTTACCCTTCAAGTAAAGAGGCATTAAAGTAAGAGTAGCCTCAACCTTATCAAGATCAAGCACCACAATGACGTCGGGATTCCTAAATTCAGGCTCAATACCTAGTACTGCCCAGATCTTTTTTCCAACTTCTCTCTTTATTTCCCTCCTTATGCTCTCCCATGAATCCGTACCCAATATGGTGGCAACCTCTTTTTCCCTCTGCTCCATAGTGGAGTCTTTTTTAACCCCAACCAAAAAAGTTGAGACCTTAACTTTCATTAAAGCTTCTACAGAACGAATTGCTAATTCCCCGATTAACGTACTTAATTTGTTGTTACATATATAACATTTTTTAATCATTAAGTCACTACTCACATATCTTTTGTACAGCTCTGATATGGGGTAACCCGCATTAGGTCCTAACTCCATTATCAGTTCAACTGCATTCTCACCCCTGCTAATTTTCTCAGCAAGCAACATGGCAATATATGTCTTAATCGCTTTACCTCTTAATTCGTTACTTAGATTAACTCCATACTGCGCAAAAAGTCTACCTAAGCATCTGTCGCATAAGGGGAAAGTTCTTAAGACCCTCAGGGCAGCAGCAAAGATAGTTTCATCATTTTTGATGTAGCTCACTCAGCATCCCCAGCCGTTTTAAGAGGCCCTTTCTCCTCTTAACATCCTTAATAAGCTTCCTGACAGTCTCATAATATTGAAGTAGTTCTTTAACCTCCTCTGGCGTAGCTCCAGAACCTAAAGCAATTCTACGTATTCTCCTCTTATCGATTAAGGATGGATTATCCAGCTCTTCATAAGTCATGGAATTCATTATACTTAACCATTTAGTCATTTTCTTCTCTGAGATTCTAAGACGCTCGTCATCTATTGGTAGCATGGAGACACCAGGTATCAGTTGTAGAACCTTTCTTAATGGACCTAATTTCTTTATGGATTGAATTTGTGCATAGACATCACGTAAGGTCAGCCTACCTGTAATTAGTGCCTTCTCCAATTTTTTTTCCAGCGCTTTGCTCTCTTCTAACGCCTTAAACTTCTCGAGAAGTGTTTCTAAGTCACCTAACCCTAGGAGCCGTGCTACATACTTTCTAGCATTAAACACCTCGAAGTCCTCAAGCTTTTCGCCATCACTGATGAACTTTATTCTAGCACCTGTAGCTGCAACCGCTGATAAGGCACCTCCTCCTTTTGCTGTTCCATCAAGTTTTGTTAGAATTATTGAACCTATAGGAGTTCTCTCATGAAACCTGCGGGCTAAATCATAGGCTTTCTGACCCATATAGGCATCAATAACCAGAATGACCTCACTCGGTCTTATGACCTTAGCTATGCTCTCCATTTCGTCAAGTAGTGCTCTTTCTTCACCGTACCCATGTCTCCCAGCTGTGTCTATAATCACGATGTTCGCTCTCTCGTCTTGGATTAATTTCTTTAATCCGTCAACAGCTATTTTTACAGGGTCTTTCTCGTCTTTTTTACCGTAAAAAGGCACATTTATAAATGTGGCTATCTGCTTCAGCTGCTCGTATGCTGCAGGTCTGTATGTGTCTGTTGTCAGCAATGCTGGCTTAAAGCCTAGCTTCTTATAGAATAATGCTAACTTACCTGATGCAGTAGTTTTTCCGCTGCCCTGAATACCCACCAACATGATTGTCCAGGGTTGCTTGGTAGGTATTACTTGCGGTTTTTCTTCCCCGCCAAATAACTCTACTAAGCTATCATATACAACCTTAACGAACCACTCTCTCTTAAGAATTCCTGGAGGTGGTTCCTCACTCAGTGCTCTTTCCTTAATTTTCTTTGTTAGCTCGAAAACCACCTTTACATTAACATCTGCTTTGATCAGTGTTTTTTGGAGTTCCTTGATGAACTTATCAACGGCTTTTTCGTAGGGGCCTATGCCTCTTAAAAACTTAGCTACTTTTTCACGTAATTTTTCAAAACCCTTCATTGACCTCCCTTTAGAACCCTCATGATCTTCCTCCTGCCCATAACCTCCCAGTACTCTACTTCTGCTCCAGGAGACAACCTGGTCCTTATTTCCTCATCCTTAGGTAGGTCGACCTCAAATGTCTCATACGTTTCTAAATCCATTAATTGTAATGTATCTCCTGTTATTGCTATTACTTGGGCGGTTCTTTTATCAATTATAGGTACCTCAACTCTTTGATCCGCAGGGGCCACTAGGGTTTTCTTAGTACCAGTGAATATCCCTATGGCAACTACGTGCGCCTTAGCACTACCGTGTTTACCTGTTTTCGCCCTGCTCATCTCTACTATTCTGCATGGCTCACCATCAATAACTATGAAGCTACCTGGCCTCAGACTTCCTAATTCAGCGTACATCGTGCTCATTAACACACCCTAAACAACCTATGGTGAATTCCCTTATAAGTATGTGCGCTACAAGTAACCTTTAAGGATCTGAGAACCGGGCAGACATGTAGCAGATATCGCAGCAGGTAGGGGTCGGTGGCGCCGCGGCCGGGATTTGAACCCGGGTCACGGGCTCGACAGGCCCGCATACTAGGCCGGGCTATACTACCGCGGCACCCAATCCATAGTATGTGAGGTAACGGGTATTTAAAGGTTTTACCGTTATATTAACTCAACGTTGCGGACAATAATCATTTTTCTCGTTACTTATTACTTATATTTTTAGTGAGTCTGGTTAAGTTTAGGTTGGGGGATTATGGAGGTATATGTTTACAGAGAACTAGGTAAGCCATTTAATGAGTGGTTCGACTGGGTTTTACGTGAGGCAGAGTTATATGACTACGGTAGATATCCTGCTAAGGGAATGGGTGTATGGTTACCTTACGGATTCAAGTTAAGGAAAAATATTATCGAGTTAATTAGGAAACTGCTTGACTCAACAGGTCATGAAGAAATACTCCTGCCACTACTAATACCTTATAATATCATTATTAAAGAGTCGGAGCACATCCGAGATTTTGAGGGGCAACTTTACTGGGTAACGCATGGAGGGTATGAGCAATTAGATGTGAAGCTAGCGCTTAGACCTACGAGTGAGACATCTCTCTCTTATATGGAGGCACTCTGGATCAAGAGCTACAAGCAACTACCTAAGAAATTCTATCAAGTTTGCAGCATTTTCAGGTATGAAACAAAGGCCACCAGGCCCCTGCTCAGAGTGAGGGAAGTTACCACATTCAAGGAAGCCCATACAGTTCATGAGGACTTTAGGGATAGTGAAAGGCAGATTAAGGAGGCAATGAGTATTTACAGCAAATTCTTTAATGAGTTAGGTATACCCTATGTGATATCCAAGAGGCCTGAGTGGGATAAGTTTGCCGGGGCCATATATACGGTAGCGTTTGATACGTTGTTACCTGACGGTAAGGCACTGCAGATAGGTTCAGTGCACAATCTAGGTCAGAACTTTAGCAGGGTATTTGAGGTTAGAATTCAAAGAAGGGATGAATCAATAGACTATGCTTGGCAGACAAGTTATGGTATATCAGAGAGAGTTATAGCCAGCATAATTGCCGTTCATGGTGATTCAAAGGGTTTGGTGTTGCCGTTTAAGATAGCTCCTATTCAGGTAGTCATAATACCTATACCTGCAGGTAGTGATGAGGAGAAGAGGGCAGTAGTTGAGTATGCTACTAGGCTCAAGGATGACTTAGTCAAAAATGGGTTAAGAGTTGAGGCGGATTTAAGAGAAGACATAACTCCAGGTGAGAAATTCTATATTTGGGAATTAAAGGGAGTTCCACTAAGAATTGATTTAGGCCCTCGAGAACTGCGAGGAGAGTACGTGACAGTAGTTAGAAGGGACAGCGGTGAGAGGTTTAAGGTTAAGATTAATGAACTTTCTCAGGTCTTAAGGGAGCTGGGTGAGGAAGTAGACAGCGAGTTAAGTAAGAGAGCATGGGATGCTTTTAGAAAGAAAATACGTAGAGTAAATGATCTGAATCAAGCTAGGGATTACTTAAGTAAGGAAAGAGGTATTGTAGAAATCCCATGGTGTGGTAAATCGGACTGTGCACTTAAAGCATCTGAAATACTTGAGGCAGACGCTCTTGGAACACCCTTAGATGGAGTACCTAGTGTAGACGATGAACACTGCCCAGTATGCGGTAAGGAGGCAGTAACAATAATGAGGTATGCCAAGAAGTACTAATAGGAAATACTAATTAGGATGGAAGTATATTAGGTAGTGATTAAAGGTTAATAAGATTACAGTCCAAGTCTCAGAGGTGTAGTACATTGCCAAAGAAAAGAGAAAATAGGGGGAGGCGGAAAGGAAGTAA
>JAGGTW010000066.1 GCA_021163585.1 Desulfurococcales archaeon
CCACCCCTAAACTCCTTAAGCACATCTATGAGCTGCCTCCTTTTATCCTCGTCTAAGTGGATTGTTGGTTCATCCAGGATCAAGAAGCCCAGCCTACCCCCAGAAACAATATTGTGGAGTGCCAACAATGCAGCTATAGCTGTCACAACAACCTCACCACCACTTAATCTATTGATGTCTGCTTCGAGGTAAGGTGACACAAGCGTTATGTTAAATTTCTCATCCACTCTAACATCGCTGTAGCTAATGTTAAATAGTTCTATGTACTTCTTCATCAGAGCCTCAATTTTAGCTAATGAAACCTTCCTGATTATTGCTGGTGCCTTATCCCTGTGCAGAATCTCCTCCCTGACCCACCTAAGTACAGAGAGCTTGCACCAAGTCGTCCTCAGTATTTCAGCATCATCCCTCAGGGCCCTGACCTCATCACTGATCTCTGAGAACCTCGCCTCAACTTCTGAGAGCTTACTCCTTAATTCACCCTCCTTCCTAACTAAGTCTTCTAAATCCTGCCTCAACATACTCAATCTAGCATTAATTCCCTCCAATTCCCTTACTTTAGGTAGTAACTCACTTCTCTTATTCTCTAAGAGAGAGGCCCTACTCAAGTAATTCTTCACCTCCTCCTCAAGCCTCTCCAACTCCGCGGCTGACTGCTTCAACCTGCCGATTACCTCACGCATCTCCTTAGCCCGCTCCGATGCTTCCTCCGCCATACTCATGGCTTCCCCAATATCAAAGTCCTCACCAAAGAACCTGCTTAATTCACACCTGAGTTCCTTATGTCTCGCTAGTAACCCCTCTACTTCTTCTTCAAGCTTCCTAACCTCTCTGCGCAGTCTGCTGACTTGCTCATCATTAACTCCTTGAGCTATTATGGCCTCTATCCTAGCCTTATCCTTTTCAATATGCATAAGCTCGCTCTCTTCCTTTTCTAGTCTACTAATTTCATTTTTAAGAACGGTAATTCTGTCTTCAACAGAACGTACTTCATTACTAACCTTTGCTAACTTCTCCTTAAGCTCTCTTAACTCATCTTCTCTTAACTTAGCTGACTCGAGCTTCACTATTAAGTCCTCTAACTTCTTTAGTTCGTCCTCCATTCTGGATGCTTTCTTACTTAATTCTTCAGCTTCACTCTCTAACCGCTCAGCCCTCTCCTTCCTGGTCCTGACGTCATTGTCTAATTTCTCTATAAGGAACTCCCTACGCTCATGAGTCAGCGACTGCCCGCACAGAGGACACCTGCCTTGAGAACCCCTCATAAGCACCCTCAGCTTCTCACGAGCCTCCGCAGCTCTCCCCTTCTCTATTGATGCCTGAGAAAGCTTTTCCTGAATCACTACCTGTAGCTCTCTGATTGACTCCCTTAACTCACCAGCTCTACGCTTCGCAGCTGACAGGGAATCAGCTACACTATTAAACTTAGAACCAAGAAGGGTTAATGTCTCATTAAGTACGGTACCTACTTCATCAAGTAGTCTGCCTATAAGTCTCTCTAGGTTCGCTTGGTCTGATTTAAGCCTACCCAAGTTCTCAGTGAGTTTAGATAGTTCCTCCCTAGCCTTACTGAGCTTACTACGGACTAGTTCTAACCTCCTGATCCTCTCCTCGATACCTTCAGGGTACCTGCCAAGTATTGACTTAAGCTCCGTCAGTAGCTCCTCAGCTCTCCCTAGCTCACCTTTCTTAGAGTCAAGCATCGTCTTCTTGTTATGGAGGTTTTCATCAATAAGAAGAAGCTCACGTAACTTATGTTGCTGCTTCGATAACTCACTTAATTTTCCGACCTCGACCTCGAGATCTCTTAGTTTTGCTACCTCCCTACTCAGCTCACTTAGTCTCTTCCTCCTCGCATTGACTTCACTCATAATGTTCCTGAGTTCCTCTTCAACACCTATAAGTTCGTGCTTCTTGGCTTCCAGCTCTTTCTTTTTCTCCTCGAGTACCTCTATGTCGCTCCGTAACTTACTTACTTTATTACCTACTTCCTGAAGCTCCTTCCTCAATCTGCTCTGTGCATCAGCTAACCTGGTGAGATCCTGCTCCTTACCTCTGATATCGGCTACTACTCTACTGTAGAATTCCTTCAGATTGTCTAGACTCTGCTTTGTTGGCTGGTAAGTCTGAGGAGGTACCTTCTTAGTTTTAACACTTACCTTGTAGTCCTTGAGCTTTTCCCATGCTGTCTCGAAAGTGTTTAGGTTGAGGAGTTCATCAAGGATTTCTAGCCTGCTTGCAGGCTTCAGTGTTATGAGTTCTGTTAGCGCGCCCTGAGGTATTATAGCCACCGTCTGAAGAGACTCCGCCTTAAGCCCTAGCAACTCTTCAATTTCCTTGTTAACGTTGCTCACCCGCAACACTGTCTTACCGTCCATCCTAAGCACAGCATCGTGCTTACCGCTCCTTGAGACCCTTCTCTCAATAACTACTTCCCTTCCACCGACATCAAGCCAGAGCTTAACTACTGCTTCAGCTCCTCTAGAGGCTGCTGCATTAACTAAATCCTCCAGACGCCCCCTGCGAGCCTTACCTGTGAGGGCGAAGTATATAGCATCTAAGATACTTGACTTGCCAGCGCCATTAGGCCCCACAAGTGCCGTTACTCCCCTCTCGAAAATAACCTCACTCTCCTTATGTGATATAAAGTTCTTAAGGTGTACCTTCTTAATTATTACACTCCCTAACACACCGAAGTCACCTCATGAACCTTTCTAATCCCTTACCCCGTTGCCTAGTCAGATCAGTGAATGAAGTAGGTACGATCTCTAAGGAACCTACTTTATTAATCCATAACTCCTTATACTGCAGTAGCTTCTCGATCCATGCTTCAATGTCCTCCTCGCTATCACTAGCTAGAATATCTTTTATCTTAAGTATCACTGCCGCCGCCTCTCGAGCTGCTCTGTTACTGGGGTCCCCACCTATCATAGACGCCACTATGCTTAGAGCATCTAATTCAACTCCCTCCTCACCACCTTTAGGGGAGCTCTCCACCACCCTCTCCAACCTAATTCTGACGTAAGCTTTCTCACCCACTATTCTCCTGATTTCCTTCACTATGTCATCCTTCACATTGTATGGGACCGTCACCCATGCGTGAATTATTCCCTTTCTATCCGAAGAGCTTACACTACTGAGCACGACCTTGAGATCCTCCCTGAACCGATGGTAACTAGTTCTGAGCATTACTTGCGGCCTCACATTCAAGTTTATGGTATGGACTACTGCCTCACTAGTACTTAAGTCAACTATGTAGAAACCCTTACCTACTTCTCTCCACGACTCTATTTCGTCAGCCCTCATAATATCTATACTACCTGCGTAAGCTACCACCGTGCCGCTCTCCAGCTTCCTTGCGATCCTCCTATGCAGATGCCCCATTGCTACGTAAGCTACTTCATGCGGCAAGTCTGCGAGGTCAAGCCCCTCCTCTATCATGAAGAACTGCTTTACGTTCTGATGAAGCATAAGGACTGTTCTCCTACCCTCAACCTTTGTCATTATGTCGCTTAGCTTTCTCCTCAACATGTTCAGGTACTTCATCCTCGGCGGGTGATGTGACACACCTGCAATATAGTAATCCTTCCCCCCACAGTGAATAACGTCTACATCAGGCGTCCTTGAAGTACCCAGTAGCCTGAGGTAAGGCACTAGTACCTGAGGAGGGAGGTCGTACTTCTTAGGCAGGTCATGCTCACCTAAAACTGAGTATACGCGGATCCCGCGCTCACGGGCTCTTCTAAGTACTTCACCAGCAATTTTAATTGCTCTATTGGGTGGACGGGGCTTGTCGAACATGTCACCCGATATGACGATAGCCTTAACTCCTTCTTTGATTGCTAAATCAACAGCTTCCTCAAAAAGCGAGTATATGTCGATCTCCCTCTCCTCAATTCCGTACTGCCGGAAGCCTAAGTGAGTATCCGCTAGGTGAGCGATCAGCAATTTCCCTACCTAATCAAACACTGGCTATAGAAGCTAATATTAGGTGCGACCTTAATTAATGAGTAATACTTAATGAAGTGTTCAGCCACCTGCTCACAGCGTAGAGGTATTACCTCGAGATCCGTAAAAGTCATTTAAGATGAGCTAGTACTTAAGTACAGTGATTTAATGAGGCTGAAGTCCAAGCTAAAGCTGGTCTGCGGTGTTACTGCACTGCTGATACTTACTGTAGTAGCTGTAATTAACAAATATACACCGTTGCTGAGAAGCCCTGACGAATACTTAATTGTTTTCTCAAGCAGGCTCGCCTCTCAGGCAGTATGGTTAATGACTGCGATATCTGCTGCCGCAAGCATTTACTGCGTGTGGACTACCGTACTACTTCTTCTCATGTTCTCTCTCACCATGAAAATACTGCCCAAGCACATTGTATTTCAATTAGTTGCTGTGCTGGCAGCTACTGAAGTACTGAATGCTTTAATCAAGCTGCTAGTGGGTGTTCCCAGACCGCTGTTAGGTCACGCTGAGGTACAGCCACTAAGCGTTGGCAACGTACTACATATAGTAAGCATGATGTCCTTTCCCTCAGGTCATGTGGCGAGATTCACTGTGCTGTCGGCTTACTTAGGATGTACCTCAAAGGCTGTGGCAGTATTACTGTACGTGTTACTGCTATTGGTGGCGGTGAGTAGGGTCCTGCTCAGGTCGCACTACTGTGTAGATGTAGTAGGGGGATTTCTACTTGGGATTGGAACCTCACTTACAATTAACTCGCTGCTGACTAATTATAGAAAGAGGTGAGGAAATGACTGCTACTATTGAGCTGTCCATCACGTTAGTACTAAAGATTTTACTGCTTTCACTACTACCTACTTTTGAGGGTAGGTATGCACTTTTAATAGGTATCGCTGTTGGATTAGACCCCCTGACATCATTCATTATTGCTTCTGCAGGAGTTGTTATTCTAGCTGTAGTGTTGCCGAGTGCCCTAACATTTATTGACGATCTGGCTAGGGCAGCATGGAATAGCAAATACACGTTAATCTCTAAGTTCTCCGGGTTATACCTTCGCTACGTCAGCAGTGTGAGACGCCGAGTGCACAAATATGTTGACAGATACGGCACTGTAGGACTCATACTATTTGTTGCTATCCCGCTCCCCGCTACAGGGGTGTGGACTGGTGCACTGGGTGCTTATTTACTGGGTATGAACAGGTGGAAAACCATGATCTCACTGTTAGTTGGTGGCTTAATCTCCAACATAGTAACTCTTGTTGCTGCAGTCATTGTGGCTTGAGAACAATGCATCAAGTCAATATAATATATTGTTAATATATGTACTTTATGTTATTACATGACGTATTTATATTATCAGCACCTGATCCTACTTCTTGCTGGAGGTGCTAGAAGTGGAGCTGATTGCTGGCGTGCTAGCAGCTGTCGCTTCATCTGTAGCGTTCTCTACAGCATCAATATTTATTAAGCTAAGCCTTAGAGACATAAGAGACCCGTTCCTCGTTAACGGCGTAAGAGCTGTCTTTGCTTCCCTCGTGTACGCCCCCATTCTCGCCGTTATGGGTGTCAAGAACGTTAGCTTATACGTGTTCGCTGTCATTATAGCATCGACAGTCATCGGTCCTGGAATCGGTGATGTACTATTCATCGTGAGCGTCGACAAGCTAGGTGCTGGCTTAGCAACCGTGCTGTCCTATCAGTACATACTGATAGCTCAGATCCTGAACATCTTCATTCTCCAGGACTACAGAGGCTTCATAGCACTTTACCTTACTCCCCTAGCACTATTTGGTATGTACCTCGCGGTTAGTGAAGGAGGCATGAAGGCAAATTTAAAGGGAGTGATATTTGCATATGCCGCAGCCTTCGTATGGGGTCTAAGCACGATACTCGTGTCGTACTTGGTAAATACGTGCGGACTTCCTCCAATACAGGTGGCGGGTCTCAGAGTTGTTGTCTTAGCGCCCATACTAATGAGTATTGGTGTTAGGAACATTAGAACCATGACTAAGAGAGCCCTAGCCATACTTGCCACGTCAGGCGTCGTGTCATACTTTATAGGCTTCATTTTATTCACGACATCACTGAGAGTGCTGGGAGTAATGATACCTTCACTAGCAACAACACTGACCCCAATGCTGTCTCAGCTAATTTCAAGTAAGGTGCTGTCCGAGGCACTCACACCTAGAAGAGTCACTGGTTCGTTACTGATCATCATTTCGCTAATCCTTGTTGTCCTACTCGCATAAAAACATGAACTAGACTCGCCTAGTTCATGCGAAGTGCGCGAAGTATGAAATTACCTGGTTCTGTTATTACCGCAGTATCAATTATTACGTTCTTCCCAACGTATTATCCCTAGGCGTGAAGAGATAGTTGATATTTTGAGTATTTAAGAAGGATGAATTTCATAAATCAAATGGAATTTCTGGTTGCAACCGAGGCATAAAACAGTTATGAAGGAATCACCTAGGGTGGACAAGCTCGGAAGACAATGAAGTGGTAATAAGGATCTATTTGTTGTTTTAAAAATGAGGTGTTGATTTACTTCTGTAAAATACTTAAGACCTCATTAATATGCTGTACAGCTACTTCAATATGGTTCTTAATGAAGTTGCACTTGACCATGTCTTCGACACTGCTTAAATAGCTTAGCGATAGGTTCAGTGCTTCAACCGCATCACTAATATTGCCCTCCTCGATCATGTCCTTCGCCTGGTCGAGAGCTTCCTCGGCACTCTCCAGCAGGTCCCTAGCCTCACTACTTAACCCGCATATGTGTAATTTACTTATTTTTAACGTAGTTTCCACTAGCTTCAGTGCTCTATCAGTGAGTGTGTATGCAATTGAGTGCTTCTCCCCTTCAGCTTCCTTAGCCCTGTGAAGTACTCTCTCTGCATGACCTATCACGTACTTGGTTACTGAGTTTAGCACGTGCTCTACCCGAGATATTACAGCCGTAATTATCTTGAGGTATGGTTTTCCGTGACCTGCTTCCTTCCTTAAGTCAGCAACCCTTTTCTTTAATTCATCCATCAGGTCCTTAATTTCCTGTATGGAATCTGATACTCCCTCCTTGTCCCCACTAGCTGCGCTTTCTGCAAGCTGCTTGAGGACATCTATGACCTCTCTTGACAGATCAGCTATTTCCTCAATTTCTTCCTTAATGTGGTCCGGTATTTCAGGGTTTGGTACGACCTTACTCTCAATGTACTCTATAAGGGTTTGAACCGCCTTAATAACTTTGCTTACGTTGTACCCGACCTCGAGTGCTCGATAGGTTATTCTGTGCCTCAGTGCTGCTTGAATCCGGGCTGCAAACATCATCCTCTCCAAGTTCCCTAAGTGCACTATGAGCCTCATTTTACTAACATTCAGCTTCTCCTCAATCATGCTCTCTAATTTTTCTAAGTCCTTCGAGAGTTTGTCCGCGATCGACTCTAACTTATTAGCTATGTTCACAAATCCTAAATCTCTCAGCTTCTGAGCATTCTCCCTTAATTCCTCTATGGATTTCTTAGTAGAGTTTACTAGTGCTTCTACTCTGACTTCTACCTTCTCAACTATCGTAGTAGCTATTGCTTCATTTAATTCTTTACTAACATATCGCAGAAGCTCCCTAACCTCTTCTATAGTACTGTTAAAATATTCTCCATCCCACTCAGCTGTTCCGTTGATAGCTTCATCTATATATTTCCTTAATTCTGCTAATTTCTTGCTTACGTTGGCTAGCACGGACCTAAGCTCGTCGGCTAACGTAGCATTAATCACTTCCTTACTCTCAGCTCTTTCAACAGCTGCCTCAAGGGCCCTCGCAGTTGCATTTAGTGCATTAACCAGTCTCAAATACGTACTAACCCTCACTCTGATTCTTAGTCGCTCCTTCACAGGAAGAGGCATGTACTCCTTAGCAGCCAAGCTTATTGCCTTATGAACCTTCTTCATTCCCTCAATGAACAATTCTCTAGCGAGCGTCTTATTGCCAGCCTCCTCAGCAGCTGTTATATTGCTCAGGAGATTTTTGGTCTCATTAATCAATGCCCACGGCTCAGTGTCTGCGGGTATTCCCCACATATTAAGCAGCCTCTCAGCCAAGACTATCGTGTGATTTAATATTCTGGCGTAACTACCGTTAGCCACTACAGGAGTTGCATTTGACCACACGTGCTCTGTCGAACTCTTGCCCTCACCTACGTCCTGGGCCATTACCGATGCTGGGACAATCATACCTAAAGCCACTAACAGGATTAAGGGCAGAGCCACCAGTTTTGAAGCTACGACCACTTTTCACTCACCACTGAGGAAAACGAAATCGTTCTAGATTAAAAACCCTCTAAGAAACCGTGGAACGCTTCACCCAGAACTAAAGGAACACCCGTTCCTATAAGCAATTCACTCATACCGTACTTTTAGACGAACCTCCCCATATCTGCAAATACTTCATCATGAATCTATGATGTTAAGTATTAAGCTGCACGCCAAAACTCTCTCATAGATGAAAAGAAGATATTTTAGAAAGCTAGGAAACTTAAGTATTTCAACCCTCTCTTTGACTGAGTAGTTCTTCACCTTTCTCGGTTAAGAATAAGTAGGTTCTACCTCCCTCATCAACCCTGTTAATTAGGTTAAGCTCAGATAACTTTCTGACACGCCTCCATATGACTGACTTACTTAATCCCACCTTCCTAGCCAGTCCAGATATTGTCAACTTATCATTCTTAAGTGCCTTCAGTATTTCTATGTCGCGTTCATCAACTTCACCACTGAAGACGAAGCCCTCACCGCCTTCACCTCGTGCACCACCAGAAGGTACTAGTGCCGCCCCTCTACGCCTCATTAATACTGCAACCAACACACCAATAATAGCGATTATTGCTGCTACCATAACATACACACCCAAGTCATGGGTGCTGGGTGGCGGTGCCTCAGTATGCGTTGGGGTTTCATGCGGTGTTGTAGGGGTAGTGGTCTTAGCTGTAGTTGTGGGGTAGGCACCGGATTGCGGCGTAGTTACTCCTGCAGGTGTGGTGACTTCTGTAACATTAATGGAGGCTGTCGTTGTCTCCGTTATGGTTGGAGGTAGATACTGTATTAGGTACGTTCCTCCACTGACATACTTAAGTACTAATGTTTCATCATACATAGACACTGTAGCCGAGCCGTTGAAGTACAGTAATGCCGCACCACTGGGTAAGAATACCGTAGCTGGGCCCGCTGGCGTTATCACGACCTCGACGTAACCCATTGCCTGAGTTGCTACTAGGGCAGTATAGGTTACTACAACATCTCTTGACGTATTAGACGTGTAAATAGCTAGTGTAGTTTCGTTAATTAACTCAACAGGAAGCACGTTACCTACTTCATTAGTTGCTACTGCACTTTCAGGTATCATTCCCTTATCGACCTTAACATATATTACATAAGCTCCTTCGACGTCGCTCACCATCAGTGTGACGGCGGCACGTCCTTCAGAATCTAATCTGTACCTGTAGCTGACGGTGTAGGCATAAGCAGTACTACTCATTAAAGCAGGCAAAACAGCGAGCAGTACGACAGCAGCCGCTAATATCCTCCGCAATTTTTCTATTGAATATTCCACTTTAATCACATAAAATCATTCTGAAGTCCCTTAAATTAATTTGCTGTTAGTTAGGTAAAGCAGAATTAATCATATAGTAATTAGGAATTTACATAATTATTACTTACTTCCTATACAATGAATTTTGAATTATATTCAACTAAGAAGTTAAGCCCGGATACTATGTGTGTCGAAGTCATACCTAAGTACAGCAATTATACCACCAAGTGCCTTGAGTCTGACTGATGCTGGTGTTTCAGTAGGAACTATCCTCACTAGTGCCCCCCTACTCTCTGCCGTGCTGAGTACTTCCTCAACGGTCTCTTTATTATCTCCGCTAAGTAATTCCTCACTAACAAGTAACTTACTCACTGCATTAGCTTCAACCGCCAGCTTAACGGATTCGAGCCCGTAAGCCACACGCTCAGGCTTCTTGCTCAAAAGCGTCATGAATTCCTCAAATATCTCCTCAGCCTCAACCACTGATACTTCCCTAAGGAGGTTCTTTACCACGTCTCTCCGAATTAACTCATTAATTCCTGCCCTCCCACCCGATGATACAGAGTCAACATATAGCCTAATGCTCTGATTGCGGGGTAGCTGTGACGATAATTTCCTAGCTATCAGATCCTTAAGAAAAGCAGGTGAGCCAATAACCACCAGCCTTACTTTCTCCCTGGTTAATACAGACAGAGCTAGTTCCACTACGTAGTCAATTATTCTTTCCAGTGAGCTCGGGTCTCGACTTGACACACCCGGTAATGACCTGTCGATCAGGTACTTGACCCCTTGACCATAAATAATTGCTACTGATACTTCGTCGAAATCTGCAGCGAGAAGTAATGCATTAACCCACCTACCACTAGCCCTTCTAAGCCTCTCTAACTGTGACTTACTCCATGACTCCTTAATGATGCTTACCTCAGTGCCTACATCAATATTTAGTGTGTGGTGTGAACCCTTCAATCCATAACCGTCCGGAGCATCCACTATTACGCCGTGGATCCTCAGCCTTGTGGCGAAAGGCTGAAAGTAGATATTCTTCACTCTAATAGCTACTACCATAGGTAGTCTTCTCTTTCCTTCACCATCAATTTTAACGTCCCTCAAAGTCCTAGCAATAATTACGTCACCTTCACTGACGATCGTCTTAAGTACCCACAGGTCATCAGCACACTCAATCCTGACCTTCACTACCCCCTTTCTTAGATCCTCAAACACCACCTTCAATAAACTGCCCCACTATCATGAAGCTACCGAATTAATTAACTTAAAACTAGAATCTCATCCTCCAACACAAACTTATTAGCCCCACGGGCACTAATATACATTGTCACGAGGTGGTCAGTTAATGCAGAAGAAAACTCGAGTAAAAGCTATGCTAGGTGAAGGGTTTAGAGTTGAGGCACAGGCTAAAAACCACAGGATAGTAATGGATCTCCCACCTCCTTTTGGCGGTGGTGCCGGCCCAACACCTGTGGACTTGCTGCTAGCGTCGCTAGCCGGGTGCTACGGTATAGTTTCAAAATATCACGCATCCAAGCACGGCATAGAAATAAGAGGTATGAACGTAATTATCGAGGCAGAGTACGACCCAGCAGGATTTGAAGGAGAGGACGTTAAGCCCGGCCTGCAGAAGGTCAGCATCATCGTCGAAGTAGACACACCAAATAGTGAAGAGGAAATTAAGGAATTCATGAAGTTCGTTAGCCAGCACTGCCCTATTGAGGACACATTAAGAAGTCAGACACCAGTAACCACAGTAGTTAAGAAGAAGTAAGAAGTGCCTTCATAATATAGTGTAAAACCAACATATGTAGTTTTTATTATAGAACCTCAATCTTTACGCAGGGTACGTCAGGATGCCGAACGTAATAACCGATAGGGTTGCAGTAGCAGAAAAGTACTCATTACTTGATGAGTACGTTATCATGGTTGTTAAGGCAGGGAATGTGATAGACTTCGCTAGCGGGTCCCCCGACCCCAGGCTATTCCCTAAAGAGGTAAGGGAATTAGCTCAAAGAGTAATTAACGAGTACGGTGCTGAGGCATTCTCCTACCCGCCGCCATTGGGACTCAGAAAACTAAGAAATGCTATTAAGTCACTTCTAAACGAGTTAGGAGTAAGCATTCCAGGGTCTAAGGTCGCGATAACTAGCGGGGCTGTGCGGGCTATTGAGCTGGTCAGTACGCTACTGCTTAATGAGAAAACTGGTGCAGTTGCTGAAGAACCAACATACTCACAGGCGCTCTACCCCCTATACGTAATGGGTAGGGAAGTGAAGTACATTAAACTCAAGAACTATAAGTACCTTAGCACTGAGTCACTAGCTAAGGTACTCAGAGAACACCACATTAAGATATACTACACAGTACCGACAGGACATAACCCTACTGGAGCGACATTTAGCAGTAGTATTAGAAGCGAAGTAGCTGAGCTGGTTCGCGAGCGTGATGTATTAATTATAGAAGATGACGTATACAGAACAGTTCTCGGTGGCGAGGCTCCAGAGCCGATATCGGCTATCTGCGCCAAGCACTCGCACCCTTACGTATATCTGGGCTCACTCAGCAAGGTTCTCGCACCGGGATTCAGGATCGCGTACATGCTTATTCCTGAAGGTCTGTTTCCCCACATTAGAGCCATAGCTAGCAATGCACTAACATCAAGTCCGCTAAACATGCTTATTGCTTACGAAGCTATAAGGTCAGGCTTTCTTATTAAGAGAATACGTGAGCTTTCCAGAGAATTTAAGGAGCGCATGAAGGCCTTAAAGGACTCCCTAACGGACTACATGCCGGACTGTGCTTCCTGGAATGAGAATGCTGAGGGCTACTACATATTCATTAAGATTAAGGGAGTAAATATGATTAAAATATTTAATGATGCCTTGAAGGCAGGCGTGGGGTATGTACCGGGTGATGCTTTCCTGTATAATAGTGTAGACGATGAGACGGCTAGGCTATGCATTGCCAGGCCAAACACCGAGGAAATATCCGAAGGTGTAAAGAAGCTAGCTAAAGTAATTAAAGACAATATAGTAAATTTAAATTGAAAAATTAAGTTAATGCTGATTTAACTGCCTCCTTAAATATTTCTAACCCTATCTTGACTTCTTCCTCACCTATAACTATTGGCGGTATCAATCTAATTGTGCTTTTACCGCACGGCAGCATTGCAAGTCCTCTCTTAAGGGCTTCATTAACTACTTTATTACGTAGTTTAGGTGCGTGCTCCTTCGTCTTCCTGTCCCTAACAAACTCAACACCCCAAGCAAGGCCCAGACCCCTGACATCACCAATGTATTCGTACTTCTCCTTTAGTTCATTCAGGCTTTCCCTGAATAACTTCTCGAGTGCCTGAACATTCGGCAGGTACTTCTCTGTAAGCTCTAAGGTCTTCAATGCAGCAACAGATACCAGTGCGTGCCCACCGTAGGTGTTACTGTGAGCACCTGGGTCAAAGTCGAGGTCCTTCCTAATTATTGTTGCCCCTGCCGGCACCACACCCCCACCCAAGCTCTTAGCCAGGCACACCTCATCTGGCGCTACATTAAAGTGCTCTGAAGCAAACATCCTTCCAGTTCTACCTAAACCCATCTGTACCTCATCCATGACTAACAGTAATCCGTACTTGCTACAGAGCTTCTTCAATTCAGTGAAGAAGTTCTTCGGAGGCACTACGTACCCTCCCTCACCCTGAATTGGCTCAGCTACGACAGCCGCAACCTCATCCGCCGGCACGTAGTGGCCGAAAAGCCAGTACTCTATGTACTCTATTACCCTGTTAACAAGTTCGTCAGGGTGCTCATAACCATCAATGTACCACGGGTTCCTGTAGGGGTTCGGGTAGGGTACGTGTACAACACCTGGTGCTGTAGGGAAGAACTTCCTTTTATGTACTGGCTTACTAGCTGTTAGGCTTAATGACCCCAGAGTCCTGCCGTGGAACGCCCCTATGAATGCTATGAATAACTTCCGGTTAGTAGCGTACCTAGCTACCTTCAGAGCCGCCTCAATGCTTTCAGTCCCGCTATTACAGAAGAACACCTTCTTTTCGAATTTCCCTGGTGCTATACTGGCTAATTTCTCGGCCAAGGCTACCTGGTACGGGTTGTAGTAGTCCGTCCCTGCTGCATGAGCTATTTTCTCTAGCTGTTCAATAATGGCTTTCTTAATTTCAGGATGTGTGGGGTACCCCAGATTTGATGCTGAGACAGCTGAAGAGAAGTCTAAGTATACGTTACCGTCGACATCAACAAGCCACACCCCCTCACCCCTATCAATAACTAGAGGCAGTACTTCGGGATCATGAGTTGTTGTCGCAACATATCTGCTGTGTCTTTCAATTACTTCCTTAGCTTTAGGTCCTGGGGGAACGACCTTGACAATAGGCTTATCATACACCAAATCCTGACGCCTCGAAACTTAATTCTTCATTCTAGGTAAAAAATTTTTAATTAAGTACCTCCATTTCAGCGTAATACCGCAAAAAAGTTTGCTCGACAATAGTTGCACAGTGCGGATTCATGTACATAAACATACTTGTCTCCGGCATGAATGGGTGTTACTTAGGTCTCGTCTAATAAGCATAACTAAGGTACAGTAAAACACAGAAGTATCTTTAACTCGCAGTTACGTCTTTATATAACTGGTGAGTACGTAGTACTGTAGCAACTAGGTGTTAGCATGAACGGGGAAGCTACTGTCTTCGCGTGGATGCTGAATTTAGCTTTAATGCTTGCCCTTGCAAAGATTTTTGAAGCCGTAATTGTTAGGCTCGGACTTCCCAGGGTCGTCGGCTACGTTTCTGCTGGATTAGTGCTAGCCATTATCGGGTTTGAAATCGATGTAGTTAGTTACGCCTTTGCACTAGTAGGCATTATTGTAATGTTGTTTTATGCAGGACTAGGCGAGACCACTAAGGAATTTATGCGAGGCCTCAAAAAAGCTGGACTAGTGGCTAGCGGGGGTGTAGTGGGCGCGCTAGCTAGCGGCCTCATTGCGGGACTAATACTTGGGTTACCATATAGTGAGACCTTAGCGCTGAGCGTAGCGTACTCAGCTACGTCAGTAAGCATTACTGTCAAGACCCTGGAAGAATTAGGCAGGATAGGGAGCGTGGAGTCCAGAGTTATTGTTGGGGCTGCGGTAGTCGATGATGTCCTAGGACTCTCACTGATTAGTGTTATGGTCGGGATCGCTAAGGGTTCTTTAGATCCTTATTCGATCTTAGGTACGACGGTGCTTGCTTTCGCCTTCTGGGCGGCTATCGTAGTGAGTTCGGAGCGAATGCCTAAACCGCTAATGAAGTTGTCAAGATGGATGAAGGTTGAAGCGTTCCACCTCACCGTAACATTCATAATTTTAATATTGCTGTCGTATCTAGCTATTTACGTTAAGTTGAGTGCCATACTTCTTGCGTACGCCTTAGGGTTAGGGCTCTCAAGTCACTACTACCTCCGTAGGAGAATAGCTGCTGGCATATATCCTCTAGTAGCTATATTTACTCCATTATTTTTCGTTTACGCAGGTACCCTAGTTGATCTCGAGGAGGTTGCGGGAGCTTTCCTAACTGGCGCATTCATTATTACTGCGTCGGTCATTTTAGTCTTCGGTTTTCTATCTAAAATACTGGGATGCGCCCTAACCGCCAGGCTACTTGGCTTCGATAAAAAGACATCGCTTATAGTTGGGGTAGGTATGGTTCCAAGAGGTGAAGTGATGCTTGTTACCGCTGCAATGGCACTAGAACTTGGGATAATGTCCTACCACGTCTACAGCGCGCTCTTAACATTAATTATAACGTCCTCCATAGTCGTCCCTATCATACTTAAGAAGATATACGCGAAAGTATGATTAATGTAGCAAAATTAATGAAAAATTATTGAGTGGTTTAGAGTAATGTAGGACTACTTGATCAGCCCTACAGATCTCAGTGCGTCAGCCAACCTCATATTCGGGGCTACCTGATATATGTAAATACCTGCCTGAGTAAGTGCTTGGGCTAGGTTCGCTCCCATATTTGGTGCTAGTACAACCCTCACGTTTTTGGAGATCAGCCATTGAGCTAGTGCAAGCCCGGCACCTTGAGGTACTGAAGCTGCCGGATTGTCGAGTACGTTAATTGACATTACGTGGCCGTCCCTAACATCAATTAGTGCTATGTACGGCGACCTCGCAAAAACTTGTGAGACCATAGAGTTCATGCCTTCGGCATTATTTACTGGTACTGCTATTCTTATCTCACCTGTCGGTGGGGGTGTCTGCCAGGGCTGCTGAGGAACTCCCCACCCTCTTTGCCTTCCCCAACCTCTTCTACCCCAACCTCTACCTCTCCCTCGCCCATACCCGTAGCTCATTAACTCACCTTTCTTGACTAAGTCAAAACCCTGAGCTACTTCTTGATGTCTTCCCTGTTACCTCCTTAAGCTCCTTAATTCTCTCCTCAACACTCTTTAATTCTTCTTGAAGATCTCTGAGGTCCTCCTCAAGCTGTTTTTTGTATTCCTCCAACATCTCTAGTTCCTCCTCAGGCGTCGTTGGTGGAGGCGGGTATGGTGGGTAGGGCGGTAGTGGCATGTATGTTGGGTACTGCTGCGGTGTCTGAGTCTGCTGAGGTTGCTGGGGTGGCGGAGAGTACGGATACATGTACGGGTAAGGTGGAGGCGGAGGCATGTACCGCATTAATCTTCGCCAGTACCTGAACCAGTACATCTTTCTCACCATGTAATTTTTGGACTTTGCACATTAATAACACTATATGAAGTACCCTGCTTTAGTTTTGTTTAAGGAGGTAGTTTTTCAAGCTCTACTGAATTTATTAATGTGGAAGGTAAAGGTGTTGTGTATGGGTCGTGAAGGTCCACCTTGGAGATGGTGCTGGAGGCGTGAGGGGAGAGGGAGAAGACCTAAGCCTAGGTTCATAAGGTTTCAGACGACGCAGGTATTTTTCGCACCGCTAGACGAGTCAGGGCGCCCAGTAGAAGGTGAGCCCATATACATGAACCCCGATGAACTTGAGGCACTTCGACTGGTCTACTACTTAGGGTTAACACAGGAGGAAGCAGCCGAGAAAATGGGTGTCTCCAGAGGAACTCTTTGGAGGGCGCTGAGCAGTGGGAGGAAAAAAGTTATTTCAGCCTTAATTGAGAGGAGGCCGCTGATACTTATGTCTAGCCCGTCTCTGTAGTTGGTGCTGCTACCTTAACTGCTGCTTCTGCATATTTCCTCCACATATCAAGCATTATTTTGTACATCTCAATATAGTACATCATTGCTATAAATCCCATCCACATACTTGACCATGCATACATCGCCGCAAATGGGTCAGGCAGGTACGGCGGCATCCACCAGTAGTAGGGATTATACGGGTACGCCATAACTGCCCACCTCACCTGCGTCACCATGTTGGCGGGTAAGGGTATCCGTACATGTACGGTATAGGGTACCAGTGATACGGGTAATAAGGCATCATCCAGGGCCAGTACCACCTAAGCCCCCATGGAGCACCATAGAGCCACCAGCACGCACCTCTACCAAACAGCCAGCCGGGCCTCTGCCAAGGCGGTAGGTAGCTGAAGGGACCTCTACCAGGCCACGGGCCTGACCAGCCGCCTCTACCTCTGCCTCCTCTCCATCCCCAACCTAGTCCGCTGAACCACCATGCCATACACTATCACCACTTTTTTGTGCGTATGCTCACTTATAAACTTTCAGCATATGAGCGAAAATCACTTAAACCGTTCGGGTTTTAGCGTTTACTCATTCTATAGTGCCTCTTGAGCAACCTTAAATACTTCTTGAGGAGTTTTAATCCGGTCCTCCACTCCTCCGAAGTTATTGTGTCTGACAGTGGGCACACATCATCTACCGCAGGACCTACTCCCTCAACATATATTATAGGGTATATTCTGCATCCCAGTGGCCTGTACCGGTATATTTTGCAGGTGCCCTCCGCTGGGTCATAGAAGTAGCAGTGACCGTCGACGTTCTTTAATCTCCAGTAGCCTTCACTCCATACGGCGAAATCCTGAACCTGATAACCCAGCTCCACAATTACTGAGATGTCTTCTGGCAGGAGGACCATTTCAGTCTCCATGCAGCACAAACCGCACTTAAGGCATTCAGCCCTTATGAAAACTCCTGGCTCAGCAGTCACTTCAGCAACCTCACCCCAATTACTCAGCTATGCATTGCTTACGCACCACGTCAAACCTACACGTGCATGTAGGCCTCCCCCTACCTCCGCCAGCTACTATGAGTTCTCCGTGAGGGCACCTAAACGGCCTTCCCAACAGACACCATAACTTATCAACTATGTGCTTGGGTATACTCAACTCTATGTCCCTCGCTACATGACATGCCTCCTCTACACTCAGCCCCAACCTAGTCAGAGCTGACTCAATAACTCCGTGCCTCCAAATAATCTCTAAGCACAAATCGATGCCCTCCTTCGTCAGCCTAACGCCCCTGCCCACCTTCTCAATTAGCCCCCACTTAACCAGCTTCTTAATCATGAGTGATGCCGTTGACTTCGAAACTCCGAGTGCTTTAGCTACGTCAACCACCCTAGCAGTGCCTTTAAAGGTGCAGTACTCATATATGGTTATTAAGTAGTCGATATCGCGCGTACTCAGTAAGCCGACCATTTCCTAACACCTATTAGCGCATATATCACTGCTGCTGAAGCAAAAATACCTACACCTGCCGATGGAGGTAGCTCAAGGGCTAATGCTAGAATGTACCCTGACGCCATGATCAGGAGGGATGAGGTATAGGCTACTGCATGAATTTTTCTGACAGCAACCCTAACAGCGATCAGTCCGGGAGCGGTAAGGACTACATGGGTGAGCAACACCCCTAGCGACATAGCAAGTGATGTGGCGGTAGCCGCCGTTAATGAGTATAGGAGGTACCTATAGTACCTAACTCTAAGTCCCATCGAGTACGCACCTTCGGGATCGAAGAAAACGTACTTAAACTCGCCCCAAAACATGTGCATCAACGGCATAATTATTACTGCAGTAGCTGCCAGCCTAGCGACATCGCCTGCCGTGGCAAGGGCTGATGTTCCGAAGACATAACTCATAGCCTTTGAAACACCTAAAGGGGTCATGAAACTCAGGTAGTAGGTCAGTATCACAGTTGTTGTGACCGATAAGCACACTGATGTAGCTATAGCTGAATCTTCCGGAAGCCCCCTGTTGATGGCCTCAGCAGTCAATACCGAAATCAAGATCGATACAAGCGCGGCAGTAATTACTGGAGGGACAGGGAGGTGTACGACATCGGTTAGGAAGACACCTACTAAGCCCCCAGCAAGAACTGAGTGAAGTAGTGTGATGCCGAACGTAATGGATCTAGCAACAACCAGTGCCGGGCTTACTGAACCAACTAGGGCACTACCCAATAGCGCAGTAGCTGCACTCATTATCAGCAGGTAGCTACTTCCTGAGAGCATGGTCCTCACCGAGAATTATGAGGCCTCTCACCTCAGTAAGCCCGGGGTACGCAGCCTTGAGCACGTCCAGCCTCAGCACCTGGCTCGGCTTACCTACAGCGAAAACCTTCTTATTAATGAGAATGACTGTGGGCTCGTAGGCCATGCAGGGCGAGAGTTCGTGAGCCGACATCAAGACATCTACACCGAATGTCCTGTGGATCCTATACAGTAACTCAACCACCTCGCACTTTACTTTAAAGTCAAGCATAGAGTACGGCTCGTCGAGAATCAGTAACTTCGGTCTTCTTATTAAGGCTCTAGCAAGCAACACACGCTGTCTCTCACCGCCGCTCAATTCACTGAATAACCTGTCCTCATAACCGCTTAGCTCGACTAAACTCAAATACTCTCTCACCTTCTTCTTTACGGCGCCCGAAATAATTCTTGGAGGAGGTAGCTTCGACAGCAGCCCCATAGCAACTACCTCCTCGACGGTCACTGGCGCTAGAGCGTCAACATTAATTACTTGCGGTACGTAGCCAACTGCTTCAGCAATAGCTCCCCTATCACGCCATGGCACTAGGCCATAGATACTGGCACGCCCTCTTACAGGCTTTAAGAGTCCTATCAATGCCCTAATGAGTGTTGTCTTACCCGCGCCGTTGGGGCCCATTAAAATCGCAAAGAATGGTGACTTGAGGGCGAATGAAGCATCATGTACTACTGGCTCCTTGCCGTATGACAGGGTAACGTCCTTAACTTCAACGTATTTATCAGGGGGTGCACTAATCACTGCTGACCACCCTTGATTCGATGTACCTTCTTTGTAGAGCGACTATGACTGCCAGTACGATAAGGAGGACGGCCTCAGATATAGCTAATGTAGTAGCTAAGTTATTGATACCAAATACCTCCCCCTCACTCCACTCCCTCTGGTAACTCATGCTGAGAGAGTTCGCTCTAATGTCGCTGAGTTGTGCAGCTAGTACAGCAGGAACTAGGTTTGGAGTACTTGATAGTTTGCTGGTAGGTACTATTATATATGGTATCCTGTTTAACTTAAGTAGCTCAAGAACTTTAGGATATCTTACCGCCATAGTATCCGTAATTAGAACAACATCATATGCACCCCTATCATACTCGCTAACTAGAGCCTTTAGCGCACCCTCACTTAGTTCTGTCCCGGGTTCATTAAGTACTACCCCCGTACACTTAAGTCCTAGGTCGTGGGCTACGTACTGAAGTATAGGTGTGAAGAGAATCACCCTCATACCTTGTGGTACTAACCCACGTACGGACCGATTCTCCATAGTAATTAATTTCTTAAACTCCTGAAGCCTGCTGTTGTAGTAGCTCCCGTGATTAGGGTCCACCTCAGCAAGAACCTCAGCAACTGCGGCCGCAGCCGCTACTAGGCCTGAGTAACTCATCAAGTACCCGTGAGGATTCACTCTACCAGTCCCTGGGTTCACCCTTAACTTAAGTCCATGCCTTAAGTAATCCCTGTAATCTACTATACGAGCCCTCACAACACCATCCCTCACCAGCTCACTAATCCTAGCCTCCATGATGAGATGTGATGGACCCGTCATTAACACTACAGTAGCGTTACTCAACGAATTCACTAAAAAGGAGGTTGACGGCTCAAAATGATGTGGGTCAACACCAGCAGGTACAAGAGAGTAAACAACCACCTCATCACCACCTATGAAAGACGCAACACACTTCAGAGACGCTGAGGTAACAGCAACAACCACCCTCCCACTATTCAAACCAGCACTACCCCCACCTACTGCAGAAACGGTGAAGGTAGTGTAGTGTGCGGAGCAACCTAGAGCAACTAAAGTAATCAGGAGGAGTACTGCGCTAACCACATGGCGCCTGACTTCATACATTACATCTCCCTAAGTTTTATGGTGTAAAACAGCTAATACAGGTTACTAATACCTAACGCCCTAGGACACCAATACCGTGCTACTGTATCAGACCCCCTCATACCTTAATAACATATAACACGTATTAAATTATGTCTAGGTGATTTAATTGAGGTACGTGGGTATAGCAGCGTACTCCGGTCCCCCGCCAGACCACCTTAAAGCTGCTGCTGAGGAATTTCTCCATAACCTAGCTCTATGTAGATCAGCTGAAGACACTGTTGTCGTTACTGGTGGGTATTGGGGTTTAATGAAGTACGTAGTGGATCAGGCCCTCTCAATAGGTTTTAAGGTCACCATTATTCCACCGCTAGAAATGGAGGACATAAGATTTCCTCTAAAAGCCCTAGTCATTAGGACCGGTACGTCGTTTAGAGTGAGGAGCATATTTTTAGTACGCACAGCAGAGGTACTTGTTGCGTTAGGAGGTGCAGCAGGCACTATGCAGGAAGTGGTGACAGCGTATACTGAGGGGGTGCCAGTATTTGTATTAGGCATGACCGGGTTACCGACTGATAAGCTATACAGTCTGTCACCATACCTTGACAACAGGAAGAGATCTGAAGTAAAGTACTTTAATGATCCGAAGTCACTCGCGCAGGCAGTCTGCAAGTACCTCGAAGAGACGCCGCCTAAAGGGTGGGCGGGGCTGTAATACCGTGCATGAAGGTCTCGGCAGGGCCGTAATAGCTGTAGATGTGGGAGCCACTAACTTAAGAGTAGGGATTTTTGACTTAAGTGCCTCTTTACTGAAGGTGGAGGTTACTAGGACACCCAGGTCAGGAGGGCGTGACGCAGTAGCTGACTTAATAAAGCATATTGCGGACAATATGCTTAGATCTCTAGGAATTAGGCATGTAGTAGGAGTTGGCGTAGGTACTATAGGCCCTCTTAACATTAGAGAAGGAGTCGTTGTCAATACCCCAAACAATCCGATCAGGACTTTCAGACTCAAGGCCCCCCTTGAGGAGTTTTTTGATGCACCTGCATACGTAGTGAACGATTGTGTAGCCGCTGTTTGGGGCGAGTTTAACGCTGGTAGCTTCAGAGGAGCTAAGAATATGGTCTATATTACGTTAAGCACCGGTATTGGCGCAGGCGTGATTGTAGATGGACACCTCCTGCTAGGGAAGGACGGGAACGCGCATGAAGTCGGGCACATAACAGTAAATTACAAGTACGGTGTCCGCTGTGGGTGTGGAGGTATAGGGCACTGGGAGGCTATTGCCTCAGGAGCTAATATCCCTAAGTTTGCTGAGGAGGTATCCAAGAACTGGCTTGGTAGTAAAACAGTAGCATATTTTTTGGCATGCAAGGGCAGCTTAACCTCAGAAGACTTATTTAAGTATTGGAGGTTAGGTGACGAGTTTGCTACCTACGTCATCAATGAGCTTGTAGAGGTTAATGCTGCGGGCTTAGGGAGCGTTATCAACGTATATGACCCGGAAGTCATTACGCTCGGCGGATCTATAGCCATTAATAACACTGACTTCATAGAGAAAGTCATAGAGAGCGTCAGTAAGTACGCAATTAATAGAATGCCTAAAATATCCTTAACCTCACTAGGTGAGAAAGCCGTGCTTATAGGTGCTGCATACCTAATCCTAAACACACCTGAAGAACTACCTAAAATTCAAGGTAGTACCCACCAATAAGGTTCATAAGGTTAAATCAAAATTTCATTAGGTGTGAGTGTGGGAGCTAGAGACATCATACCTGTGAAGCGCTGGAGCCCTGAGCTAGAGGAAGAACTAATTAGGAAGTGGGAGGAGGAGGGACTATATAAAAGCGAAGTGAACTTCAGGGAGGACACAAAGTATGTTGTCATTGACACCCCACCACCATACCCCTCAGGAAAGTGGGGGGTCGCTCAAGCAGCGCACTACACACAGATCGACATGGTTGCCCGAGCTCTCAGACTTCTGGGATACAAAGTACTTGTCCCGTTCTACGCCGACAGGAACGGTTTACCTGCAGAAGTAACTGTTGAGAAAAAGTACGGGATAGCAGCACATGAAATAGCCAAGACTCCTGAGGGCAGGGAGAAGTTCTTAGAAATGGTTAGGGAGGTACTCGATGAGTATGAGGAGGACCTAGTCAGAACCTGGAAACGTCTTGGATGCCTGTTCGACTACTGGAGAGACGGCACAGACTCACCTAAGTACAGGAGGGTTACACAGGCAACATTCATTGAGTTATGGAATCGCGGGCTTATTTACGAGTCCTACAAGCCAGTTACGTGGTGCCCGCGCTGCAGGACCACACTAGCTGAAGCAGAAATTGAGTTCAAGAAGAGGAAAGGTAAGCTATACTACATTAAGTTTAAGATTAAGGAGACAGATGAGGACATAGTTATAGCTACTACGAGGCCAGAACTCCTTAATGCGTGTGGCGCGGTCATATATAACCCGGCAGATGAGAGGTACAAGCACCTCAAAGGCAAGCACGCAGTCGTACCACTGTACGGTAAGGTAGTGCCAATAATGGAGCATGAGCTAGCCAAACCGGAATTCGGCACTGGCTTAGTCATGATGTGCTCGTACGGCGACACTCATGACGTCTGGTTCTTTAGGGAAATGAAAATCGAGCCCACCATAGTCATCAACCCGGACGGGACCATGAACGAAAACGCAGGATTCCTCAAAGGTCTGAAAATAAGTGAAGCGAGAGAGAAGATAGCTGAGAAATTGCTTAGTGAGGGATTAATAGCTAAGGTGGAGGAACTAGAGCATGAAGTGCCTGTCTGCTGGAGGTGCAGGACACCAGTAGAGTTCATCCACATGAAGGAGTACTTCATGAGGCAACTCGAATTTAAGGATGAGTTACTCAAGGTAGCAGACCGCATGACCTTCAGGCCCAAGGAGCACAAGATCAGGTTGGAGACGTGGATCAATTCACTGGCTATGGACTGGCCAATATCAAGAACTAGGTTCTATGGTACTGAGCTACCCATATGGAAGTGCAGTAGATGCGGTTACGTAATCCTTCCTGAACCAGGCAGGTATGTCAGGCCGTGGAAGGAACCCCCGCCCGTGCTTAAATGCCCTAAGTGCGGGGCACCTAAGGAAGAAATTATTGGTGAGACAAGAACGTTTGACACGTGGTTTGACTCATCAATTAGCGTACTCTATGTTACGAGGTGGCTAAACGACAGGGAGGCTGCGCTCAAAGCACTCGAGCACTCCCTCAGGCCTCAGGGTTATGACATCATAAGAACATGGCTCTACTACACAATACTCAGGGTGTGGCTACTAACTGGTAAACCGCCATTTAAGTGGGTCAGAATAACTGGTATGGGCTTAGATGAGAAGGGCAGGGCCATGCACAAGTCCTTAGGTAATGTAATATATCCTATGCCGTACATAGAGAAGTACGGCGCCGATGCCTTCAGGTACTGGGCTGCTGCTTCAGGAAGGCTCGGAAGTGACTACAGGTGGTCTGAGAACCTCGTGAGGACTGGGCAATTATTTGCTACTAAACTAATCAACATGGCTAGGTTCATGTCTGCGTTCAGGGATTACGGCAGTGAGTTCAAGCTGAGGGAAATCGATAAAGCAATGATCAAGTACGCCGTCAGGGTTGCAAAGGAGGTAATTAAGTCTTATGAGGAGCTAGACGTGTTCGAACCAATACAGAAAATCTATGACTTAGCGTGGAATGTCTTTGCTTCAAATTACTTAGAGACCGTGAAGCCCAGAGCCTACGGGAGGGACAGCTTTAGTGAAGACGAAATTAGGGGTGCCCACTATACACTTCACAGGGTCTTTAAGTTGATACTTAAGTTACTTTCACCAATCATGCCTTTCGTAACAGATTATATCTGGAGGCGGCTGTACTCGCCTGATAGGAGTGTGC
>JAGGTW010000026.1 GCA_021163585.1 Desulfurococcales archaeon
CCACACCTACTGCTGAAGCCTCCAGCACTCCGCGAGTATAGAAAGCTACAGCAGGTATGCTGACCCTGAACGCTACAGTACCGGCGAACGCCAGAACTACCATTAAGCCCGCAGCCAGGTAGTCACGCCGCACTACCCAACAGCCCTAAGTGAATGGGGAACCAGTCACATAAAATACTTACCACTACTTCCTATAATAGCGATCGATCTAGCCATTTCACACGCATCCACGACCACATCTAGGGCCGGGTGGGCGCCCGCCCTAATAGCTCAGGCAGCCCTCAAAGAAGCTGTAGAGTCTCTCGTACGCTTCGTAGGGGGTCAATACCTGATTTACTTAATCTATCACGGATCTCTATTAGTTCCCGAACAACAGCCTGCGGCTCCTCCTCGATCTTCCTTAGTAGCTCAGACCCCTTCTTCATGAAGGACTCAGCTACCTCACGTACATTGAGGTACCTCTGCAGCATTACAGTGAGTTCTAAGTTCCCATCTAGAAGAGATGAAGCAAAAGTTAGTAGTACGTTGAGTGAGGGACCGCTCACCTCCTTCAGCCCACCTACATTATATTGCGACAGCTCACTTACCAGCAGTACACCGATAAAGTGTGTGAGGCCAAGTGCTACGCGCATGTACTCGTCATGCTCTCTCGGACTCATTAGGATGGCACGCGCTCCTCTAGACCTTAGCCACGCACCAATTCTTAATGCGACATCCCTCTCCTCAGCTGTAGTAGGTGTCAGCACGACCTTCTTTCCTACCAGCATCCTAGCTCCAGGACCAAAGAGGGGGTGAGCACCTAACTTAACACCCTCACGCAAGTACTCATGCATGATCCTTACTGGCTCCTCCTTAACTGAGCAGACATCAATTACTAGGTGCTCACTTGTTATACATGGCTTCACCTCCTTTACAACCTCCTCGAAATTCTCTATCGGGACAGCTAACAACACGATCCTCGCACCCGCAACCGCCTCCCGATTACTCCTAGTAGTTACTACCCTTGGAAACCTCATCCTTAGCTTACGCAGGCCCTCCCCATTTACGTCCGAAGCAATTACATAGAATCCCTCACTAAGCAACAGCTTCACGAGCCAAGTCCCTATACGCCCTGCAGCACCCAACACAGCAACACGTACCTTAAAGGTCAGTCACCTGCCTCCTTATGCTTATAAGTATTAAGACCCTGAAGACCAGTTCAACTTCATCAGGCTCTAACCCAAGCTCATTACCGAGGATCTTCAGTATCTTCAGGTGCGCCCTCTCAACATCAACTACAGGAAGACCCCTCTCCTTTTTTTATCCTAGCTATCTCCTTCACAACCTCCTTACGCCTAGCTATCAGCTTAAGTATCTGCTCATCTATCTCATCTATCTCCCTTCTTAGCTCCTCTAACCCCATAACCTCACCACCCCCTCTCAGTGACTCTAGCAGGGCACAACGTGCTGACCCACCTCATGAAATCACCTACTGTACCGCAGCCACTAAACCAGATCACCAATAGGATCTAATCCACAATACGTCATCAAGAGCAGCTCCAGCAGGTACTGGCTAGACATCAGCCTCAGGAACGTAAACTCCTTAAACTTAGGTGGGTTCACTGTGCAGTCCAGCATGTTAGAACGCGTACTTAAGTGCCTTACAGTCAGGCCCCTCAGAAAGTATATTGGCAGGGCATCGTACCTCCCTCACATTATTGAGGAGGCGAATATAAAGCTACTCCTGAACCAATTTACTGTAGAGTAAAGAAGGAGAGCAGGTGGGTTAGTTAGACACCGTGAAAATCATGAAGTGATAGCGACTTAGCAGAAACTAAGTTACTTAGTTCTTTTCCTGAACAGTATTGGAGCTTCAGTAATTATGAACTTCTCCGTTGACCCGAACTTTAGGTTACTGAACCCTACTATGTTGAAGCCGAAGGTCCCAGCTATGCGCTCCGCAGTCGCAGGCATGAGCGGCCAAAGCATTGAAGTCCCGTACCTGAGCGCTTCTATGGAATTGTATAGTTCGTAGGTCGGCCTTTCCTTCCTCCAGGGCTCGGTCTTATTCATATAGGCATTCAGGAACCTGAATAAATCAAAGATCTTGACTGTTGCTGTACTGAACCTAAAGGACTTCATTTCCTTTCTTACCTCATTTAGTGACCTCTCAGCAACCTCCTTAACCTCTACATCGACATCGCTCTTAGGTACCTCCCCACCGAGCTTCTTTATTGCTAGCACGCCAAGCCTCCTCACTAAGTTCCCTAAGGTGTCGGCGAGCTCGCTGTTATATACCTCCTTCATGTTGTCTAGGCTGAGCTCAGCGTCCTTATCTAGGGTAGCTATCTTCATTAGGTAGTACCTAATTACGTCAGCACTGAACTCCTTGAGCATGTCATCTATAGTTACTACATTACCTGTGCTCTTACCCATCTTCCTGCCTTTGGTTAGTATGAAGCCATGGACGATCACCTTCTTCGGAGGGTCAACACCGATCATCTTCAATAATGAGAACCATATTGCTGTGTGAAACCACAGTATGTCCTTCCCCACTACGTGGTGGGTGTTCTCCCAGAACTTCCTGAAGAACCCCCGGTCCTCATAGTACTTGATCCCTGTCAAGTAATTGAGTAAAGCATCAATCCACACATATATCGTGTGGTTAGGATCCCACGGAGCCTCAACACCCCAGGAGACCCTGGACTTAGGCCTAGTTATTGATAAGTCCTTGAGACCCTGGGACTCGAGCTTACTTATTA